>JBNKFC010000327.1:0-1959 GCA_050289105.1 Paracoccaceae bacterium
GCGCACCGACTGGTCCAGATCGTCGAATTCCTCGATCAGCACGCGGACCTGTTCGAAATAAGCGCGCCCAACCTCGGTCGGAGACACGGCCCGCGTGGTGCGGTTGAGCAGCCGAACGCCAAGTTCGGCTTCAAGCCGAGAGACGAGTTTCGACGCCTGGCCGGAGCTTGTGCCGAGGCGTTCGGCCGCGGAGGTGAAGCTGCCGGTCTCCATCACCGCGATGAACATGCGGTCCGAGGCGAGACGGTCCATGGTTTCTTCCGATTCGGATGCGGTTGGGTCGATCTTCGCAGAATTGCCGCTTGATTGGGCGGGAAATCGGCCTGCTCAGAGCCGCGCCATAAGCCGGGCCGCATCCAGCATCCGGTTGGAAAAGCCCCATTCGTTGTCATACCAGCCGAAGACCCGGATCAACCCGCCAGCGGTGACATGGGTTTCCGGCAGGGCCATGACGATGCTTTCGGGCCGTGCGCGCAAATCCGACGAGACGAGCGGCCGGTCGGTCCAGCCGATCACCCCACCCGCGGATTTCAACGCTGCTTTTACGGCGTCATGCCCAGGTTTCGCGTGCGTCATCACCGACAGGTCGACGGCGGAAACAGAAGCGACCGGCACCCGAACCGCCGCTCCTGCGATCTTGCCGGCGATCTCAGGCAGGACGACATCGAGAAGATGTTGCGCCGACGTCGTCGTCGGCACCATCGACAGGGCCGCCGCGCGGCTCCTGGCGAAGTCGGCGCCCGGTGCGTCGACCGTGGGCTGGCTGCCGGTGTAACAGTGGATCGTGGTCATCCAGCCGGTTTCCACCCCCCATTCCCGGTCGATCAGCCGGGCGAGCGGCGCAAGCGCGTTCGTCGTGCATGAGGCGTTCGACACGATCCGGTGCGTGGCGGTAAGCTGTTCGTCGTTCGCGCCCAGAACAAGGGTCAGATCGGCAGTCTTCGACGGACCCGAAACGAGGACCCGCGTCGCGCCGGCCCGAAGCCCGGCCTCCGCGAAAGAACGTTCGCCGCCAAGGCCGGTGCATTCCATGACGATGTCGATGTCGGACAGGTCGAGTATCGACAGGTCGCGCGCACCGGTCAGCCGGATCGCGCGACCGTTGACGACGAGCGCGCTGCCCTCCAGGCGCACCTCGCCCTTCCAAGGGCCAAAGGTGCTGTCGAATTCAAAGAGATAAGCCGCCATGTCGGGGCTAGCGATATCGTTGATCGCGACGATCTCGATATCGGCATGGGCAGGGTCCGACAACGCGGCGCGCAGAACCGAACGGCCGATGCGGCCGAAACCGTTGAGTGCGACGCGAACCGTCATCTGCGCCTCCATGTGTGACCGGACAGTGTCAGATCACGAAGCCACGGGGCGCGCAACGGGCCGTAACACCTTATTTTGTATCCGATACATCGGCCCTGTCTGCGGCCGAAGACGCCGCTGGCGGAGGTATTTGGACCACAATGAAAGGGGACGCTTCCTTTCATTGTGGCGGAAATACCTCGGGTGGACTTTCATTGGTTCCATGAACCAATGAACGGTGGGGGGCAGCGCCCCCTCGTTTTTCGGCTGTCAGAGATCGACCTTCAGCGCGAGTCCGCGCTCTTCGGCGCGCGCGACAGCCGCTTGCGCGACGGCGAGATCCTGGAGCCCGACACCGGTGCCGTCGAAGAGGGTGATCTCCTCGGCCGAGCGCCGCCCTTGGGCGAGGTTGGCGATCACGGCGCCGATCGGGGTGATGTCGGTCTCGGCGATCAGGCCGGCTGCGATGGCGTGCTGCGCTTCGCCGATCGTGACGGATTGCGCGACCTCGTCGGTGAAGACGTGCGCCCGTACAAGAAGCGCGGGCTCGACCTCCTGCTTGCCCTTCGTATCCGTGCCCATGCAGGCCAGATGCGTGCCGGGGCGGACATGGGCGTCGAGAAGCGACGCGGCCGGAGAGGAGGTGATGGTGACGATCACGTCGGC
>JBNKFC010000328.1:0-2199 GCA_050289105.1 Paracoccaceae bacterium
CGCCGAGGTTCTGGTCGATGCCGGTGCCACCGTGGCACCGGGTGCGGTACTCGCAAGGCTGGATGCGGTCCAGCAGGAACAGGCTTTGCGCGCAGCCGAGGCCGGGCTGTCCACGGCACGCGCAGATCACCGGCAGGCAAGGGAAAATCTCGACCGGCAGGAGGCGCTTCTGGATCGCGGCGCCACAACCCGCATCGCCCGTGACAGCGCCGAGGACGCGCTGCGCATTGCCGAGGGCGCGCTGGCGCAGGCCGAAGCGATACTCGACCGGGCGAAGAAAGCGCTGGCCGATACCGAGATCGTCGCACCGGGTGACGCTACCGTCACGAGCCGCATGGCAGAGGCCGGTCAGGTCGTGGGCGCCGCGCAGCCGGTGCTGGAGCTTGCGCTCGGCATCGGATTCGACGCCGTCTTTGACGTGCCCGAAGGCATGATGACGCTCGGCCCTCCGCCGGACAGCGTGACGCTCAACACCATCGATACGCCGGAAGTAACGTTCAAAGGCCAGATCACCGAGATTTCGCCCGTTGTCGATGCCCGCACCGGCACCGTCGCGGTCACTGTCGGGGTCGAAGACCCGCCCGAAAGCCTCTCATACGGCGATCCGGTCCGGGGCAGCGTGACGCTGTCCGGCCCCGCCCATGTCGTCCTTCCCTATACGGTTATCACCGCCGTGGCCGACAATCCCGCCGTCTGGCAGGTCGATCCCGCGACCATGGCCGTGTCGCTGAAACCGGTCTCGGTCGAACGGTACGAAACCGGCACGGTCGTTCTTGCGGACGGAATTGCCGACGGCGCGATGATCGTCGGTCGCGGTGCGCAACTGCTTTATCCCGGCCGTGTCGTCCGGGCGATGGAGGCAGGGCAATGAGAACCGCACTTGTCCTCCTTCTTGCCTTCGCAGCTCCCGCAGGCGCCGAAACCACCAGCATCACCGAACCTCAGGAACCGCGCCCCGTGGTTTCGATCATCGTCCGACCCGAAGCGAGCCTTCCTGTCTCCTATGTCGGCACCGTCAGTGCCCGGATAGAGACCGACCTCGGCTTCCCGCTTGCCGGTATCATCGCCGAACGGCCGGTATCTGCCGGCGATGTCGTAGCCGCAGGACAGGTTCTGGCCCGGCTCGATCCCGAGGAACTCGATGCCGGATTGCGCGCCGCCGAGGCCGGCGTTGCAGTGGCGACCGCGCAGTTGAGGTCCGCGAAGGACGCGACAGACCGGGCGCGCGAACTGGCGACACGCGGCGTCGGCAGCGAAACCCGGGTTGAGGATGCCGAACGCGCGCTGGTCGCCGCCGAAGCCGGGCTTGAACAGGCCGAGGCGACATTTGCCCGGGCCCGCGACCTATTTGACTTCGCCACGCTGACCGCGCCGCAGCCGGGCGTTGTGACCGGTGTGTTCGCCGAACCCGGCGCCGCGCTCGCTGCGGGTCAACCGGTGCTGCGGCTCGCCGCTACGGGGGAGCGTGAGGTGCTGATCGACCTTTCGGAACAGGATGTTGCGAACATCGACATCGGAACGCGCTTTACCGTCCAGCTTGTGGCCAACCCTGCGATCACCACCTCGGCCGTGCTAACTCGCATCGACCCGGTCGCCGAACGCACGACCCGCACACGACGACTGCACCTGACACTGGACACCCCACCCGAATCCTTCCGGCTGGGCGCGTTGGCGCGTGTTTCACCTTCCGCCGGGCCGGATGCTGGCGTGGTCCTTCCCCACGCGGCGATCCTCGATACGGAAAGTGCACCGGCGGTCTGGCGCGTCGACCGGGCGGACAATAGCGTGGAACGGATACAAGTGACGCTGGGCATCGACATCGCCGACTTCGTCGTCGTCACGGGCGGTCTGGCCGCCGGTGACGAGGTAATCGTCAAGGGCATCCATTCATTGAAGGACGGGCAGATCGTCGGCCCGCGCGTGGCCGAATGACCCGTTTCAATCTTTCCGACTGGGCGCTCAACCACCGCTCGTTTGTCTGGTTCCTGATGATCGTCTCGCTTCTGGCGGGGATCATGGCCTATTTTGAAATCGGCCGCGAAGAAGACCCCGATTTCGCCATCAAGACCATGATCATCGTCGCCGCCCTGCCGGGCGCGGATGTTCAGGAAACGCTGACTCAGGTCACGGACCGGATCGAGAAGAAACTCGAAGATCTTGATGAGCTGGACTACACGCGGTCCGTCACCCGACCCGGCC
>JBNKFC010000329.1:0-2808 GCA_050289105.1 Paracoccaceae bacterium
GGTACATGGACGGCAAGATCGAGATCGACCCGATGATCACCCACACCCTGACGCTCGACGAGATCAACAAGGGCTTCGACCTCATGCATGCCGGCAAAAGCATCCGATCCGTCGTCGTCTACTGAGGCGGGGCCTTCGGGCCCGGTCCACGCGGGAAAACGAAGACAAGAGACTGAAACAAGACAACTTGTGAATTCGCGCTGACCGCTTCGACCCATCGGCAAGGCTGCTCGCAGAGCCGTTTTGCCGGCCGGATCGGTATTGCCAAACCGAGAGAGAGACACCGCCCGGAATGACGAAGGACCTGGAACTCATCTCGCAGAACCGGTGTTACGGCGGCACCCAGTCGGTCTTCCGCCACCGCTCCGTCACCTGTGGAGCCGAGATGACCTTCGGTGTCTTCCTGCCGCCCCAGGCATCGCGCCGCCCGGTTCCGGTGCTCTGGTACCTCTCGGGCCTGACCTGCACGCACGAAAACGCGATGACCAAGGCCGGGCTTCAGGCCCATGCGGCAAAGGCCGGCATCGCCGTGGTCTTTCCCGACACCTCGCCGCGCGGCGCTGGCGTCGCCGATGACGGTGCCTACGACCTTGGCCAGGGCGCGGGCTTCTATGTCAACGCGACCCGCGATCCCTGGCGCCAGCATTACCGGATGTATGACTACGTCACCCGCGAACTGCCGGACCTCTTGCAGGACGCGCTTCCCGTGAGCGAGGCCCACGGCATCACCGGCCACTCGATGGGCGGACACGGCGCGCTGACGATCGCCTTCCGCAACCCGAAAGCCTACCGATCGGTCTCGGCCTTCGCGCCCATCGTCAACCCGACGCGGTCGGACTGGGGCAGGAAGCAGCTTTCGGCCTATCTCGGCGACGACGAGGCAGACTGGGCCGTGTACGACGCCTGCCTTCTTCTGGCCGAACAGGGCTGGGACCGCGACATCCTCATCGATCAAGGCGCGAACGACCAGTTTCTCGACCTTCTGCGTCCCGAGGCGATGGCCCGGCTCATGACCGAGCGGCGCCAGCCGGGAATGGTCCGGATGCAGGCCGGTTACGACCACAGCTATTTCTTCGTCGCGAGCTTCGGCGAGGACCACGTGAACTGGCACGCGGAGCGGCTTCTGGCCGCCTGAGCCCAAGCAGAGGACAAGGGAGCGAATGATGAAAACGATGGGGATGAGGACGAGGATGAGCGCCCTGCTGATGGTCGGCGCGCTGCTGGCCGGCGCGGCGGCCGCGGACGAGGCAGGCGATCCCGTCAAAGGCGAGAAGGTCTTCAAGAAATGCGCCGCCTGTCACGCGGTCGGCGCCGACGCGAAGTCGAAGACCGGCCCGGTCCTGAACGGCATCGTGGGACGCCCCGCCGCCAGCGTCGAAGGCTTCAATTACTCCGATGCGATGAAGTCCAAGGCGGCCGAAGGGCTCGTCTGGACCCCGGAAAACATCGCCCACATGCTTGAAAAGCCAAAAGATTTCGTTCCCGGCACCAAGATGAGCTTTGCCGGGCTTCGCAAGGAAGAGGAACGGGCGGACGTCATCGCCTATCTCGCGACGTTCGCCGAATAACAGGAGGAGATGCCAACAGACCACATTCCAGCTTGTCCGGAGCGGGACCCGCGAGGGGTACGCCAGCGACGAAAAGACGGAGTGCAGGTCGGATAGCGGAGGATTGAACGCTTCGGACTGTCCGGGATGCGCGACGGGACTTGCCAAGACCGGCAACCTAAATGGGAGGAGAAAATGAAGAGATTTCTGATCTTGACGACGGCGATGACGCTCGGCGGTTCGGTTGCCGCCTACGCCAATTCCGACCTTCAGGCCATGATGGACGACCCCAATCAGTGGGTCATCCAGACGGGCGACTACGCCAATACCCGCTATTCCGGGTTGGACCAGATCAACAAGGACAACGTCGGCGACCTTCAGGTGGCCTGGACCTTCTCGACCGGCGTTCTGCGCGGTCACGAGGGCTCACCGCTGGTCGTGGGCGACGTGATGTACGTGCACACGCCGTTCCCCAACATCGTCTACGCGCTCGACCTCAACAATGACGGCAAGGTGCTTTGGAAATACGAACCGAAGCAGGACCCGAACGTCATTCCGGTGATGTGCTGCGATACGGTCAACCGTGGCGTGGCCTATGGCGACGGCAAGATCTTCCTGCATCAGGCCGACACGACGGTCGTGGCGCTCGACGCCAAGACCGGCGCGGTCGTCTGGTCGGTGAAGAACGGCGACCCGGCGATCGGCGAGACCAACACCGCGACCGTCATGCCGGTCAAGGACAAGGTCATCGTCGGAATCTCCGGCGGCGAATTCGGCGTGCGCGGGTCGGTCACGGCCTACAACATGTCGGACGGTTCGCTGGCCTGGCGCGGTTATTCGATGGGCCCGGACAGCGACACGCTGATGGACCCGGAGAAGACCACGCATCTCGGCAAGCCGGTCGGCGTCGACAGCGGCACCGCCACCTGGGAAGGCGACCAGTGGAAGATCGGTGGCGGCACCACCTGGGGTTGGTACTCCTACGATCCCGACCTGAATCTGATGTATTACGGTTCGGGCAACCCCTCGACCTGGAACCCTGCGCAGCGGCCCGGCGACAACCGCTGGTCGATGACGATCTGGGCCCGGGATGTCGATACCGGCATGGCCAAGTGGGTCTACCAGATGACCCCGCATGACGAGTGGGACTTCGACGGCATCAACGAGATGATCTTGACCGACCAGAACATCGGCGGGACGGATCGCAAGCTCTTGACCCACTTCGACCGCAACGGCCTCGGCTACACGCTCGACCGCGAGA
>JBNKFC010000330.1:0-2673 GCA_050289105.1 Paracoccaceae bacterium
GATGCCGGCGCGGGCCAGCGCGGTCACGGCTTCGGGGTAGTCCGCGGCACCGTCCAGCTTGAGCAGGTCGATCCTCGCCTCCTTGACCAGCCGGATCGCGGCCTTCACCGCGGCGTCCACGCCTTCCTGCAGTGGGCCATAGGGGAAATCGGCGCTGAGCAGCGCGGTCTTCACCCCGCGCCGCGCGGCGCGGGTGACGATCACCATCTCGTCCATCGTGATCTCGTGGATCGTGTCGTGGCCCCAGAGGTTCTTGCCCACGGTATCGCCGACCGACACGATGTCGACCCCGACCCGGTCCGCGATGGCCGCCATGTGGGTGTCCCAGGCGACGACGCCAAAGATCTTCTCGCCACGGCGTTTCTTGTCGTGCAGGGCGGGGATGGTGACTTTCGTCATATGACGAACTCCTCGTAGGTCTCGGGGGCGAACATCTCGTCCACCGCCAGTTTTCGCGGCGACAGCCCCTGTTCGTGGTGGTAGCGCAGGAAGACGTCCAGCGTTTCGCGGTTCCTGCCGACGCCGTAGGGCCAGAAGTCGTCGCCCATCAGGGCCAGCGTGTCTTCGACATGGGCGTTGAACCAGGGCAGCATTCCCTTGAGCGCGGCGGTCTCCTTGAGGCCCGCGTAGGTCAGCGCCTGCGCCTGGCGGAACGCCTTGAACAGGTTCATCGCGATCCAGCGGTTGGCCTCGTAGACCTCGCGCCGGATGGCGACGACATGCATGATCGGGAAGATCCCGGTCTCCTTCCAATACGCCCGCTCGACCGCCTGGTAATCCGGGAACAGCCGTTTCACCCGGACCCCGTCGTAGGTCGAGGGCTTGCGGGCGGTGTGGAAGGCGTCGATCCGGCCGTCCTGCAGCATCTGCGCCAGCGTGTCGGTCGGGCCGATACGCTCGAGCCGGAAGTTCGCGGGCAGGTCGAGGGCGATCTTCTCGTCCCGGTTCGGGGTCTCTTCGCCGCCTGTGACATAGGTCGGCCCGTCCACGGGCACGCCGTAGTGATCCGACAGGATGCCGCGGATCCAGACCGGGGCGGTCATCTGGTACTCGGGGCAGCCGAACCGCTTGCCGATCAGGTCGCGGGGCGCCTCGATCCCCGCGTCCGCGTTCACGTAGATGCAGGAGTGGCGGAAGAAGCGCGACGGGAACACCGGGATCGCAACAAAGGGCCGGTCCGGTTTGAACAGCGAAACCACGTAGGACGACATCGACATCTCGGCCACGTCGAACTCGCGGCCCCGGGCCATGCGAAAGAATGTCTCTTCCACGATCATGTTCAGGAACCGCAGGTCGATGCCGTCCGCGCGGACCTGGCCGGTCATCAGCGGCTGCACCCGGTCGTAGTCCCAGCAGCCGAAGGTAAGGGGAAGATCGGTCATCGCCGGCTCAGTAGAATTCGTCGAAGTGAAGCTGGTCCATCGGCACGTTCAGACCGTGGGCCATCGTCTGGATCGCCCCGGCCATCACCGCGGGACCGGCGAAGTAAATCTCGTGATCCGGCAGCGCGGCGCCGATCCAGTCGGCCACCACGTCGTGCAGAAAGCCCGATGCGCCGGTCCAGCCGTCGCCGGGTTCGGACAGGGCGGCGGTAAAGCCGACATGCGCGGCGGCCTCGCCCAGCACCTCGGGCCCGCAGAGATCGGCCGCCTCGCGGCAGCCGTAGAACAGGTGGATGCGGCGGTCGGTCATGCCGGCGGCCACCGCGCCGCGGGCGATCGAGACCATCGGCGACAGGCCCGATCCGCCGGCCATCAGCACCAGGTCGCGGCCGATGTCTTCGCGCAGCCAGGCGTTGCCGAAGGGGCCGTCAAGCGTCAGCGTGGCCCCGGGCGCGGCGTCGAACAGCCAGCCGGAGCCGGCGCCGCCGGGGGCGCGCTTGACCATGAAGCGCCAGTCGCCATCGGCGGCGAGGTTGGAAAACGAATAGGCCCGCGGCCCGTCGATGCCGGGAAAGTGGAACAGCGCGTATTGGCCCGGCCGGAAGTCCGGCGCGCCCTCGATGCGGAAGGCGAATTCCGAGATGTCCCGCGTGACCGGCGTGGCCGAGGTCAGCACCGCCCGGCGCCGGGCCGGGGTGACCGGCGGCCGGTAGTTGTCCATCGCGCGGAACTTGACCGTGCAGCCGCCGCCCTCGGGCGCGGCCTGGCAGCCCAGCCAGCGGCCCCGCTTGAGGTCCCTTTCGGACCAGGCGGGCGGATCGTCGCGCAGGTGGCGGACCGCGCCCTCGACCAGGTCGAACCGGCAGTTGCCGCAGGATCCGGTGTTGCACGAATAGGGCATGCCGATCCCGGCCCGCAGGGCGGCCCGCAGGATGGTATCACCCTCGGCGCAATCGAACTCCGACCCATCGCGCGCGTTGCGAATTCTTGCCATGCTGGAATGCCCTCAGACGTAAAGCGGCTGTCGCCGCAGGTAGCCCATCTTCTGCGAGATCTGGCTGGCGGTTTCCTTGACGATGGGGGCGAGCGTCCTGATCTGGCTCTTGCGGATGCGGGCGCGGGGGCCCGCGACGCCGACGGCGGCGACGATGCGGCCCTCGGCGTTGTAGATCGGCGCGGCGACGCAGCGGGTGCCCTCGTCGCATTCCTCGTCCTCGAAGGCGTAGCCCTGACGCCGGACCCGGCTGATCCGGGCCAGGAATTCGTCGTGTTCGGTGACGGTCTTGTCGGT
>JBNKFC010000331.1:0-1705 GCA_050289105.1 Paracoccaceae bacterium
TCCCGATCACCTATTTCGAGATCACCACCTGCGCGGCCCTTCTCGCCTTCGCCCGGACGCCCGCAGACTGGACCCTGCTGGAAGTCGGCCTCGGCGGTCGTCTTGACGCCACGAATGTCGTCGACACGCCGCGCCTGACAATCCTCACCCCAATTTCCATCGACCACCAGCAGTATCTCGGTGAGACACTGGCCGAGATCGCCGGCGAAAAGGCCGGCATCCTCAAACGCGGCGTGCCTTGCGTGGTCGGCCCGCAGGAGGAGGCTGCGCTCGATGTGATCGAGGCAAAAGCCGCGAAGCTCGGCGCGCCGCTCCTCGTCCATGGCCAGCACTGGCACGCCTTCGAGGAACGCGGGCGGCTGATTTTCCAGGACGAGAACGGCCTGCTCGACCTGCCCTTGCCGAACCTGCCTGGCCCCCACCAGATCGACAATGCCGGCGCCGCACTCGCCGCGCTCCGCCATCTCCGCGCGTCCGAGGCGGCCTGCGAGGCAGCGGTGACGAATGCCTACTGGCCCGCACGGATGCAGCGTCTCACGCATGGCCCCCTCGTCGAGGCGGCAGGCGCGTGCGAGCTCTGGCTCGATGGCGGCCATAACCCGGCGGGCGGCCAGGCTGTCGCCGCCACCCTCGCGCGGATGCCGCAAAAGCCCACCCATCTTATCCTCGGCATGCTCAATACCAAGGACATCGCCGGCTATCTCCGCCCCGTCGCGGCCCAGGCGCAAAGCCTGACCGCCGTGTCGATCCCTGGCGAGGCGAACACGCTCAGCGCCGAGGAAACCCAGGCCGCCGCCGCGAAGGCCGGCATCGCCGCTGCCACAGCCGAGAGCGTCCTCGCCGCCGTCCGCGAAATCGCGGCAAAGGATCCCGGTGCCCGCATCCTGATCTGCGGCTCGCTTTACCTTGCGGGCGGAGTTCTCAAGGAAAACGGCTGACCCATTTCACTGTGGGCCAAATACCTCCGCCGGAGGCTCCCGCCCGCTCAGAATGCACAGCACCTGAGCGACGCGCACCCTTCCCCCGCCGGAGATCCAAGACTAGACCTGCCACAAGACCATCAGCAGGACGCGCAGCATGCAGATCGAATTCGCCCTCGACACGTTCGGCGACGTGACCCTCGGTCTGGACGGCAGGCTCAAACCGCAGGACCAGGTGATCCGCGACGTCGTGGACCAGGCGGTTCTCGCCGACGAGGTCGGGGTGGATTTCATCGGCCTCGGCGAACACCACCGCGACGATTTCGCGATCTCTGCGCCCGAGACGGTGCTTGCCGCCATCGCCGCCAAGACTTCGCGTATCCGCCTCGGCACCGCGGTCACGGTCCTTTCTTCCGACGATCCGATCCGGGTTTTCCAGAGGTTTTCCACGCTGAACGCCCTCTCGAACGGCCGCGCTGAAATCATCCTCGGCCGCGGCTCGTTCACCGAGAGCTTCCCGCTCTTCGGCTTCGACCTCGTCGATTACGAGACCCTCTTCAACGAAAAGCTCGACCTCTTCACAAAGCTTCTCCGCGCGCCACGTGTCAGCTGGTCGGGCTCCACTCGACCGCCCTTGAAGAACCAGCCGGTCTACCCGACCCTCGCCGCGCCGATGACATGCTGGATCGGCGTCGGCGGCACGCCGGAATCGGTGATGCGGGCCGTCCACTACGACCTGCCCATGATGCTCGCCATAATCGGCGGCGCGCCGTTGCGGTTCCGGC
>JBNKFC010000332.1:0-2007 GCA_050289105.1 Paracoccaceae bacterium
CAAGATCCTCACGGTCTCGTACGGCACGTTTTCCTGTACGCTGGAAGGGTTTGACGATCCTTTCACCACGATGAAGGCGATTGCGGAGTATTTCCGCGAACTGGCCGCCGATGACCGGTTCTTCGGCGCCGAACCGCCGACGCCGGATGCCGCCATGCTGCACCGCATTGCCGAACGCGAGGTTCAGCGCCGGGTGGAGGCAAAGATCAGCGACAAGGGTGTCGTCCTGCGTGCCGAACGTGCGCCCGACGCAGCTGCCGCTCAGGCCGAACCGGCCGCCGCCGCGCCGCGTCCCGCCATGGACCTCGCCGCGGCCCTTGCCGCCCGCGCCCGGTCCGTCGCCCCGTCTGCCGCGCGTGCATCCGCAGCGGATGCCGATTCCGACAGCATTGCCGCCAAGCTCAACCGCATCCGCGCGGTGGTTAGTACCGCGCAGGGCTCCACCGACAGCGCGTTCGCGGATGACGACCAGACCGGCGATCTTGCCGTGGCAGAGCCCGAACCAGTCGGGGATTTCGATTTCGAGATCGACCTCGGAGACACCGTGGCGCTCGATGCGGCGCCGGCTGCGGATGAGACCGTGGTGGAAACCGATGTCCCGGCCATCGAGGCCAAGGACGAGTATCATGCGCCCGAGAACACCGCCGAGGTGGCAGAGTTCGATGCGCCCGAAGCCGCCCCCGTCGCGGCCGCAGACGAGGCCCTGCCGGTTGAGGAAGACGGCGTCGTCGCGGCATTCGACGACATGGCGGAAGATGCCCACGCCGTCGCCGAAACCGTCGAAGCCGAAGCTGCGGCCGTTGTCGAAGACGTGCCTGCCGCCGAGTTTCCGGAAGCAGCGCGAGTGGATGACATCTTCGCCGAAGACGAAGCTGCCGAGAATGAAGTCACCGCTGAAGAGGTCAGCGGGGGTGAAACGGCAAGCGCCGAAGGCGTTCTCGACCTCAGCGCATGGCGGATGGAAGATGATGCGCCCGATATGACCGGCGCTGCCCCGGAAGCGCGCCCCTTCGAAGAAGCGCCCGCCCCGCAGAGCCCCGTCTACAAGATCGAACACGCCGACACGGCACCGGTTGCAGCAACTGCGGAAGAGACCGCCCCGGCGGACGAAGCCGCCAGCGCCGAGCTGGAAAGCCGCACCGCGATCTTTGCCGCACTCGCCGAAGATATCGAGGACGAGGAAGAACAGACGGACGAACCGCAGAACGAGGAGCTGGAGACGGCCGAAGACAATGACGACGCGTTGCTGGCCGGGATCGGCGCGGCGATCGGCGCCAGCGGTCTGGAGCCCGATGCCGAGGATGAATTGCTGCGCGAACTGGCGGCGGTTGCGCGCGAGGCTCGCCGCGACGCACATGAGGGCCGCGCCATCCTTGAAAGCACGTCGCGCGATGACGGCGCGTCGGTAGAACGGCTCATGGAAGAGGCGAAGTCCAAGCTTGAAGGCGACGAAAACCGCCGCCGCTTCTCGGCCATCTCGCATCTGAAGGCCGCCGTAGCCGCAACCGTCGCCGACCGCCAGATGAAATCGCAGGGCGCGCAGGACGACATGCCGCGCGACGACCGGAGTGACCTCGACCGTTATCGCGACGACTTGTCAAAGGCAGTGCGCCCGCGCCGGTCTGAAACCGAGCAGGCCCCGGTCGCCGAGCAGACGTCGGCCCCTGAACATGCCGCGCCGGAAGTTCGTCCAGCGCCGCTGGTTCTGGTCTCGGAACAGCGCATCGACACACCGCAAAGCGACAACGCAAGCGGCGCCGTGCGCCCCAGCCGCGTCGACACTGCCAAGTTCATGCGCGATGAGGAGAGCGATCTGGACGATATCTTCGTCCCCGTCGCCGAAACCCCGGTCTCGCCGGGCGACGCCAAGAACTTCGCGGAGTTCGCTGAACGACTGGGTGCGACCAGCCTGCCCGAGCTGCTTGAAGCCGCCGCTGCCTACACGGCGACGGTCGAAGGCCAGCCGCATTTCTCGCGCCCGCAGATCCTGCGCAAGGTGGCGCATGT
>JBNKFC010000333.1:0-6593 GCA_050289105.1 Paracoccaceae bacterium
TGCCACGCGCTTTCGCGAAGCTTGAGGTGGACGAGGCCGCGACCAGCGCCCAGCGCGCGGCGTCCTCCCACTTCTGCGGTTCATCGGTGCACTGGAACGCCGCCGCGGACGCGAAGGGCGAGCCGAAGGCGTCGGTCAGGCTGAAGGGCGGGCATTTGTGAACCATGGCGCTGCGGGCCGCGGCATAGGCCGCCATCTCGACGTAGGTCCGGGCCTGGGCGGTGATCATCACCTGCGAGACGCCACCGAAGAGGACGAGGAGCGCGGGAAACGTAAGCACCGCCTCGATCCCGATCGCGCCCCGGCGCCGGCGTGTCGCGGCGCGGGCAAGGAACCGGTATAGGCCCGCGCTGGTCATTTCAGCTTGTCCACGGTCTTCTGGACCTTGTCCTGATAGCCCTCGTAATCGGGCTTGCGGTCGTTCGCCATGTTGGTCGCGGTCGTGGCAAGCGCGAAGGCCACCGCAATGGCGAAACCGAAGATCAGGAGCTTTTCGAGGGTCATGGCGGAGGTCCTTTCCGCAGGCTTTCCGGGGCCTCAGAAACCGGCGTTCTTGAGGCCGTCGACCTCTTGCTTGAACTCGTCGTTCGCCGTGCCGCGGTCCTTCAACATGTTGGTGCCGACCGTCGTGATGGCAAAAAGGGCCGCGAGCGCGAAACCGAAGATCAGGAGTTTCTCGAGGGTCATGTTGCTTTTCCTTTTGATGAATTTGGGGACTTCGGGCATGGGTCGGATCACGCCATGATTTCTTTGACTTGCGTGATGACGAAGTCGACGATCTCGCTTCCCATCGTCGCGAGAACCGTCGCAATGGCGAGGGCGAGCGCGAAATACAGCAAGTATTCCAGTGACATGAGGCGATCCCTTGTTCCGTGGCGGATCACTTGTCCGCTGAGATGAGAATAAGGGGGGACGGCAGGGCGCGGGGGCGCGTCGTTTTCAGTGCGACAGGGCCGGCTCCGGCGTGGCGACACGGTCGAGCGTGTCGTCAGCCGTGCGCGCGAAGATCGGGGTCGCCGTGTAATGCGCCGCGTCGGAGGATGATTTCCCGACCTCGGCGATCTCCACCACGGCGCGGCGTCCATCCTTGCGCTGGACCTGCACGATCAAGTCGATCGCCTCGATGATCTGGCGCCGGACCGCGATCAGCGGCACCTCGACATCCGACATGAGACAAAGCGTTTCGAGCCGTGAGAGCGCGCGCATCGGATCGTCGGCATGCACCGTCGAGAGCGATCCGGCATGGCCGGAATTCATCGCCTGGATCATGTCGAGCGCCTCTCCACCCCGGCATTCGCCGACGAGAATCCGGTCGGGGCGCATCCGCAGGGTGGCGCGGAAGAGGTCGCGGATCGTCACCCCGCCGCGCCCCTTGGCATCCGGCATCTGCGCCTCGAGCTGCACGACATGGGGCATCCTGAGGTCAAGTTCGGCCACGTCCTCGATGGTGATGATCCGCTCCTCTGGCTTCATCATCCGGGCGAGGAGGCCCAGTAGCGTCGTCTTGCCGGTGCCGGTGCCGCCCGAGATGATGATGTTGCGGTGCCCGAGGATCTGGGCGCGGAGATACTCGATCGCCTCTTCGGTCAGCGATCCGCTGTCGATCAGATCCTGAAGGGTGGGGGGCTGCCTGGCGAACTGGCGGATCGCGATTGTGATACCGGCCCGCGCCGCCGGGTCCTGAACGATATGGACGCGCGAGCGGTTCGGCGTCCGCGCTTCGAGCGACAAGTTTTCGGGCGTCAGGCGCTTGCCGGAATATTGCAGGATCACCCGAGCAAGCGCCGTCAGCGCCGCCGCGTCGTGCATCCGGTGATCGGTCTTCTCGATGCCGTTCCTGCCGTCGATGAAGATGTCGTCCGGCCCGTTGATCATGATCTCCGAGATCGACGGGTCGTCGTAATAGGCGACGAGCGGCCCCATCAGGTGGCGCACCAGCGCGTCATATGCGGCCTCGGACCCCATGGCGCTCATCCGAAGGGCAGCGAATAGATGAGGGTCTTGATCGCCATCGAGGTGACGAGCACGCGCTTGAGAAGAAGCATCAGCCCCATGAAGGCCGTCAGGCCGGCCCCGGCGGTCAGAAGATAGTCGAAACTCACCATAGCGGTCTCTCCTTTCATGCGCCCGGACCGAAGGCGGCCGGGCGCCGGTCTTTGTAATTCACAGGATTTCCAGCCTCTTGCGGGGGTTTCGTAAGTTAAACGACGCGGACCCGACGCCGGTCCGCCGGCTTATTCTCAACCCCAGTTCAACGCCACGATTTGCAGCGTCTTACGGAGTTTCAGATGCGCTTCTTGTTCCTTCCCGCGCTTCTCGTCGCCTCGGCGGCAAGTGCCGAGACCGAGGATTGCGCGGCACTGGGACTGCGCAGCGACTACCTCGCGGCGATGTTCTGCGCCGAGCTGAAGTCAATCGGCGCCAGTGTCCCGACCGCACGCGGAATGGCGGGCGGCGAAACCGACGGCACCGGCGCGCAGGGTCTGACCGATTGGCCGGACTTCGAGATTCTTCAGGACGCCTACCGCGCCGATCCGCGCAAGACGCTCGAATTGATCCGGCGGATCAAAGAAGCCGGGGGGCTGTCCTCCGACTGAAACGTCAACCTAAGAAGAAGTGAGTTCTGACATGACCAACATCAAAACTACCCTGACCGGTATCGTCCTTTTCGGATGCATCGCTCAGGCGGCCTGCGTCCCTGTCCCGGAACCGGAGGCGACGGCTGCTCCGGCTTATGCGCCGATCTACACGCCGACCTATACACCGACTTATACCCCCACCGCCAAGGCGGCGCCGGCGCCCACCTCGACGAGCACCATGACCGTCGCTCCTGCGCCCGCCGCAGCCCCGGCCGCGTCCACGCCGCCGTCCTACTTCGGCGGTGGCAATGGCGACGGCGGAAATGGTGGCGGTGGCGGCGGCGGAAGCGGTGGCGGCGGCGGTGGCGGTGGCTGGGGCTGAGCGTACCACCTGGCAATCGCACGGCCCGGCGGTGTCCACACCGCCGGGTCTCACCGTTTCCGTCACGGGGAAAACAGACGCGCTGACCTCCCCGGTGCGTTCCAATTTCTTGACCGCCAGGAACCGGCAAAGACATAGTGGGGCATGAGGGATGCAGGCCGGGACCATCAGACGGCGAGCGTATTGCTCAACTCGCTGTCCGAGACGGACAGGCGAGACCTTTTTGCCCAAGCCCACGGCGCGACCTTTCCGCCCGGGCGGATGATCTTCAGCCGTGCGGATCCCGGCGATACTCTGCTCCTGATCGAGGAGGGGCGGATCGAGATTTCGATTACTTCTCTGTCGGGTCGGAAATCGGTCCTCAACCATATGGGCCCGGGGGAGGCGCTAGGTGAGATCGCCCTCCTCGACGGCGGGCTGCGCAGCGCCGATGCGATTGCCGCGACGCAGGTGCGGGGGCTCATCCTCCACCGCCGCGACGTGATGGCGTTCCTCAAGGACCGGCCGCACGCGCTTTTCGCTCTGGTGGCCGAGCTTTGTGGCAAGGTTCGCAACGCCTCGGAGATGTTCGCGACCCAGGCGCAGACTGAAGCGCCCTCACGCCTCGCTCGGTCGCTGATCCGGCTGGCCGAGCGTTGGGGGGAGGACACCAGAAAGGGTTCGCTTCTCCCGTCGGAACGCTTTTCGCAAAGCGACCTTGGTGACTATTCCGGCATCTCGCGGGAAAACGTCAATCGGCGGCTCCGGGCCTGGGCCGCCGACGGCATCATCGACATGACACCGCAGGGCATTCTGCTCCGCGATTCCGACGCATTGCGGCTGATCGCGGAGCTCTGAGGTCAGGCGAGGGCGGTCGCCTCGACAGGATGGGAAATCCCCTTGAGGTCGAAACTCCGCATCTCGCCGCCGCCAACACCGGCCGCCTCGACCAGTTCCCGGCTCGCAAGGGCTTCGCCCGCCGCGGCGGTGGCCGCGAGGCGTGCCGTGACGTTCACATTGACGCCGAAGATGGACACGTCGCGGAACAGGCCACGCGCCGCCTGCACGGTGCCGATATAGACCTCTCCCTTGTGGACGCCCACTCCAACCGGCGCCGCACCATCGGCCCGGGCACCCGCGGCGATTTCGCGGGCCGCCGTCAGCGCCATGCGGGCATGGTCGGGTCCGGAAAAGCCGGGCGGCCAGACCGCGACGATGCAGTCGCCGTAAAAGGCAAGGATGAAGCCGTCATTGTCGGTAATCGCCTTCGTTGCGGTGTCGAGGAAGCGGTTCACCCGATCCGACGCCGCTTTCGGCCCGGCCGTCTCGGCGAAGGCGGTGGAATTGCGGATATCGGCGAAGAGCACCGACATCTCGACCTCGGCTCCGCCCGGAAATGCGTCGAGGAACCCGTCGCAGGCATTGCAGTAGTTCTTGTTGCGGCTCGACGGTGCCTTGCCGCGAAACCGCATGTAGAGCCCGCCAAGCCCGGCGAAGGGTGCCTTGCAGAGCTTGCAGCGCGGATCGCGCGGCAATTTCGCGTGGAAGCTCTGCTGGGCACTGAGGTCGGGATGACCGACCGCGAAGATCGTGTGCCAGAGCTCGGTATTGCCGTCTTCCTTGGTGAACGTCTCGGACATGTCCCCTCCTAAAGCCAGTATTTCTCGGGCATGGGCGAGATGATCATGCTCATGTTCGGCGTCACGGGCACCAGCGCCGGGCTGTTGTTGACCACGCTCGCCCAGAGGAAGGTCGGGCCGGCTCGCACGTGGCGCGGCGGCTGGATGCCGCGATACATGACCGCGAAGGTGTCACCCTTTTGGAAGGGCGGTTCGGGCAGAAGGCAAGTGTGCGAGCGGCTAGGGTTCTGGGCGTCCGGCTCTTTCCGCTTGATCGAGGGCACCGAGACCACGACGCCGGCATTCAGCATCTCGCCCGAGATCCATTCCGGCGCCTCGGCGAGGCTCATAACATGGTCATGGTCGAGCCCGTAAAGCGGCGGCACATGCGGCCCGGTCAGAAGCTCTGCGGTCTGCAGGTTGGTCATGTGCGCCTCATGGCTATGACCGAAGCCCGGTTCCTTGTGGCCCCACATGAAATAGCTCGCGGTATCGGGGGCGGGCTCATGGTGGGCGAAGGGCCGCCAGAGGACGACGCGCTTCACCGTGACCTCGATCTTGTCGATGACCGGCAAGGTCTCCCTGTCGTTCCAGGGGAACCAGTTTTCGGGCTCGGGGTCGGGGGGCGGGCGGAAGCCGCGATAGATGGCACCGGTAAAGGAGGTCCGCGCGAACCCGCCGAGCGAGGGGATCGAGCATTTGTCCTCGATCCGGTTGCACAGGATGAACGTGTCGTCGGGATAAAGGTCGCGCTGGCGGAGGTATTCGACGCGCGCTTCCTCCGGCAAGTCGACATGCAGGATCAGCTGATATTTGTGCTTTTCACAGTGATACTGGGTCATATGGACGCCATAGATCCGCTCAAGCCCGACCAAGATGAAGGCGTGCTGGCAGGGCGGATTGTCGACCTCGGGGTGGTCGTAGTTCATCTGCGCGGATATGTTGAAATGCACCATTGTCAGGCCTCCTTCTCGAGGTCATGTTTGGCGATGATCTGGCCGCGCACATCCTCGATCGTGTCGCGGAAGACCTTCATCAGGGTCGGGATGAAATTGCCGTCCGCCGTCGCGGTCAGGAACGGGTTCTGCATCGTCGAGATGAGGAAGCGGACCGGGTGCCCTTCTTCGTATTCCACGCCCGCGCGTTCAGCGAAGACCTTTACGAACTTCTCCCCATAAGCCGCTGGATCGAAAGCGGAACTGGTCACGAAGAGCGGCGTCTTCGGGACGTCTCCGGCCTTCTCCGGCACTTCGAGGCTCAGGCAGTGGAACAGCGCGTTGTTGAACTCGTTGAGGAGCTTCAGGTCACGGTTGAGCTTGCCGCCGACCTTGAAATTGAACGCGTAGGCGAAGACCGTGAGGTCGGGGCCGAGCGACTGGAAGAGGTCGAGGATCTCGGGCTCCGCGTCGAAGATCTCGCGCAGGCGGCGGTTCGAATGGCCGACGATCTTCTCGGCGATCAGAGCCTTCTGGGCCTCGATCTCGGTCGGGGTCTTTCCGTCCTTCTCCGCGGGCAGCCGCTGGAACGGGACGACGGTGAAATCGTCCTCGGGCGTGGCGAGCGTCGTCAGCGCGGCATAGTAGCGCTTGGAGTTGAAGACGCAGCGGCCGAGAAGCCGGCCATATCCGAGCGTGTTGGGCGGCACGGTGATATGCGAGAGCGCGACGCCCACCGCCGCCGCGCCGGGCTTCGAGCCCTCGATGCCGTAGACGCCGACCGTCGGCGCCTCGCCATCGTGGAAGACGACGGGCGAGGTCTGGGCGATGAGGAAGATCATGTCGCGGTTGCGGTAGCAAAGCGCGCCGGCCGGGTAGGGGACATAGCCCGATTTGTGCGGATCGACGGTGATGGTGTCGGCGTGGCGCAGAACCGCGAACTGGTCGCGGACATAGTCGCTGAGGGCCTCTTCCGGAATGTCGTCGAGTCCCGTTTCCTCGCCGTCGGGCGTCAGCTTGTTCTTCGCGGGCTGCCGCAGGGTCGAGGCGAAGTAGCCGCCCCAAGCGGCGTCGGCATGGAGCGCGAAGGTCAGGCCAC
>JBNKFC010000334.1:0-8882 GCA_050289105.1 Paracoccaceae bacterium
CGCCGCCGAAGCCGGGGCTGCGCCCGTTCTCGTGCCGCTCGCAACCGAGGCATCCGGCATCGTTTCCGTCCGAAATCCCTGGTGGCTGCGGCTCATCTTCATCGCGGTTATCGCCGGCGCCGTCTCGGTCATCTGGTTCACCAATTCCTTCCTGACCGATCGCTTCTCGGAGACCACGCGCAACCGCGCCGAAGTCCGGCTGGCGCTCTATACCGGTCATATCCTCAGCGAATTGCAGCGCACCTCGGTCGTGCCGCTTCTCTTCGCCCGCGACCCCGCCCTGATCACCTCGCTCAACTCCGGCGACTTCTCGGGCACGTCGCAGCGGCTCATCTCGGCGCAGGACGAGATCGGCGCGGCGTCGATCGTGCTGCTGGACACGACCGGCCGGGCCGTGGCGGCGACCGACCGCACCAAGATCGGCTCCAACCATTCGACGGCCGCGCATTTCGTCAATGCGCAGCGGTCAAAGGAAACTGTCTTCACGCTCGCGGAGAGCGAAAGTGGCGGTTACGAATTCTCGTACTCCCGTGCCGTCCTGTCCGAAAATCGTGTCGTCGGGGTCATCGTCGTCGGCGCCGAGTTGTCGAAGTTCGAACGTGTCTGGGCCGGCATTTCCGAAGCCGTCGCCGTCGTCGACAGTGAAAACCGCGTGATCCTGACAACCGAACCGCGCTGGCGGGGGCTCAAGCTTGGCGAGGCGCTCGCCGGCCGTCCCGCGCCCTCGGCGCTCGAACGCGCGTTTCAGGCCACCGCCGACTGGGCCAACGACCCGCCCGACGCCTATGTCGGCGGCGAGGCGGTGATGCGCAACGACGCGCGGATCCCGTTCCGGGGCTGGCGCCTTATCAGCTTCACCACCTACGATTCGATCCGCGAGAAGGTGAACGCGGTTCTCGCGCTCGAGATCATGGGATTCGCGGTTCTGCTCTCGCTCATCTTCTACGTTCTCTCGCGCCGGGCGCGGTCGCAGTCGGCGGTCTTCCGGCGGGAATCGGCGGAACTGCGCCAGCTGAACGCGCGGTTGCAGCGGGAAATCGCCGAGCGCGAGAAGGTCCAGAAAGACCTCGCCGTGGCCGAACAGACCCTCGCGCAGTCCTCGAAGCTCGCCGCCTTGGGCGAGATGTCGGCGGCCGTCAGCCACGAGTTGAACCAGCCCCTCGCCGCGATGAAGACCTACCTCGCAGGCGCCCGGCTCCTCCTACAGCGGCGGCGGCCGGAAGAGGCGCTTTCGTCGTTCCAGCGCATCGACGATCTCATCGAGCGGATGGGTGCCATCACCCGCCAGCTCAAGAGCTATGCGCGCAAGGGCGGCGAAGCGTTCGAGGTCATAGATGTAAGGGCCTCCGTCTCTTCGGCCCTGTCCCTGATGGAGCCGACCCTGCGCACCCGGTCGATCAAGATCACCCGGATGATGCCGCGCAGTCCGGTCATGGTTCAGGCCGACAAGGTGCGGCTCGAACAGGTGATCATCAACCTTCTGAGAAACGCCCTCGACGCGACCAAGACGGTAGCCGACCCGCAGGTGGAAATCCTGCTGACCGCAGGCGAGACAGCCACACTTGCCGTGCGCGACAATGGCCACGGAATCGCGGATCTCGATAACCTTTTCGAGCCCTTCTACACGACGAAGAAGCCCGGCGAGGGGGTCGGGCTGGGACTTGCCATTTCCTCGGGGATCGTCAAGGACCTTGGGGGACGGCTGACGGCGCGCAATGCGCCGGGCGGGGGGGCTGTATTCGAAGTGCAACTCCCCATATTGACTGAGAAGACGCAAGCAGCGGAATGAGGTGTGCCATGGCGCGCGCGATGAAAGTGGCGATCGTCGACGACGAACAGGATATGCGGCAGTCGATCAGCCAGTGGCTGGCACTGTCGGGTTTCGACACCGAGACCTTTGCCAGTGCCGAAGAGGCGCTGAAGGCGATCGGCAACGATTATCCGGGCGTCGTCGTGTCGGACATCAAGATGCCCGGCATGGACGGGATGGCGTTCCTGAAGCGCCTGATGAGCGTCGACAGCGGTCTGCCGGTCATCATGATCACCGGCCACGGCGACGTGCCGATGGCGGTGGAGGCGATGCGCGTCGGCGCCTACGACTTCCTCGAAAAGCCGTTCAACCCCGACAAGATGACCGACCTTGCCAAGCGGGCCAGCCAGACGCGGCGGATGACGCTCGATAACCGGGCGCTCCGCAAGGAGTTGTCGGACGGCTCTACGATCATGAAGAAACTCATCGGCTCCTCTCCGGCGATGGAGCGGCTGCGCGAGGACATCCTCGATCTCGGACAGGCCGACGGCCACGTGCTGATCGACGGCGAGACCGGGACCGGCAAGACGCTGGTGGCGCACGCGCTTCACGCCGTCGGCCCGCGCGCCGGCAAGAAGTTCTGCGTGATTTCCTGCGCCGCCTATTCCGAGGACCAGCTCGCCACCCGGCTTTTCGGGCCGATGGAGGAGGGCGGGCAGATCCCGCTCGTCGAAGAGGCGCGTGGCGGCACGCTGGTGCTCGAGGACGTGGAGGCGTTGAGCCAGGGTCTCCAGGCGCGGCTCCTGACCTTCATCAACGATCAGGGCACGCCGGCCGAGACGCGGATCATCGCCATCTGCAACGATCATGAACAGGGCCGGACGGTCGAGGACGCGCTGCGCCCCGACCTCTACTACCGTCTCGCGGCGTTGAAGATCATGTTGCCGCCGCTCCGTCAGCGGGGCGAGGATATCCTGACGCTCTTCACCCGCCTCGCCGAGCAGTTCGCCGAGGAATACGGCTGCGACGCGCCGCAGGTGACCGCGCAGGAAGCGGCCCAGCTTCTCCAGGCGCCGTGGCCGGGCAATGTCCGCCAACTCATCAACGTCGCCGAACGCGCGGTGCTGCAGAACCGCCGCGGATCGGGCTCCATCGCCTCGCTTCTCATGGCCGAGAACGAGGAGGCGGGGCCGGCGATGACGACGGAAGGAAAGCCACTTAAGGATTATGTCGAGAGCTTCGAGAAGATGCTGATCGACAACACGATGCGGCGCCACAAGGGCTCCATCACCGCGGTGATGGAGGAACTGAGCCTGCCGCGCCGGACCCTGAACGAAAAGATGGCGAAGTATTCGCTGCAGCGGGCCGACTATCTCTGAGCCTCGCGGGCGGAAAGTAAGGTGGGTTTAGACCCACCTTAGCGGGCCGAAATACCCGTGATCAAAGGCGCGGCCGCAGGCTGGAGTTCGGACGTAGGGTGGGTGTCAACCCACCTTACCGGCGGGCGCCGGGGCAGCCGTGACACTCCCTTGCCAAATTGGCCATTGTCTTTGACCGACCTTCGCCGCTAAAGTTGGCGAACGTCGTAGCTCGCGCGTTGCGTGTGAGGCGACCCATCAGATTCTCTGCCGATCCGGTGTTCCGGCAACGATGCCACGACACGGGATACGGCAGGCCGAATGGCCGCAAGGCCGCACTTCCGCCCCCAACCGCGATGCGGCCGGGGCCCGAAATGGTCGCCGAAAGGTGACCGGGACAGAACCGCGATGAAACGCGTGAGGACAGAGCAGCGGATCACAGGCAGGCCATTGGCCGCCTCCGCTGCGTTTACTGCGCCGATCATCGCCTCAGCAATTGACCGCAACCTGCGCGCCGGCCTCACAAGAGGTCGACGTCCGGCTGCGTTCGGAAAGTTTACATGGCCAAGAAAATGCTCATCGATGCCACCCACGCGGAAGAGACCCGCGTCGTGGTGGTGGACGGAAACAAGGTCGAGGAATTCGACTTCGAGACCGTCAACAAACGCCAACTCGCCGGCAACATCTATCTAGCGAAAGTCACGAGGGTCGAGCCCTCGCTGCAGGCGGCTTTCGTCGATTACGGCGGCAACCGGCACGGGTTCCTCGCCTTCTCGGAAATCCATCCCGACTACTACCAGATCCCGGTCGCCGACCGGCAGGCGCTTCTGGCAGAGGAACGCGCCTATGCCGAAGCGATGGAGGCCGAGGAGAACGGCGGCCGGTCCCGTCGTCGGGGCAAGTCGCAGTCGCGGGCCGAGAAAGTGGCGCGCGATGACGCCGTCGCGACCAGCGACGACATCCCGGGCATGGCCGTCGTCGACCTCGGCGATGAGGATGCGGACAGCGCAGACGCGCAGGCTGTCGCCGCCGAAACGAGCGCCGAACCGGCTGCCGTCGAGGCCGCGCCGGAGCGCGAGGAGCCTTATGTCGCCGCCGACCATGCCTCCGACACCGACGACGACATCGAATCCGTCGCCGAAGAGGATGTGAGCGAGGAAATCCGTCAGCCGCGGAAGCCCCGGCCGCGCAAATACAAGATCCAGGAAGTGATCAAGGTCCGGCAGATCATGTTGGTCCAGGTCGTCAAGGAAGAGCGCGGCAACAAGGGCGCGGCACTCACCACCTACCTGTCGCTCGCCGGCCGCTACTGCGTGCTGATGCCGAACACCGCCCGCGGCGGTGGTATCTCCCGCAAGATCACCAATGCGGCGGACCGCAAGAAGCTGAAGGAAATCGCGAACGAGATCGAGGTGCCGGAAGGCGCCGGCCTGATCATCCGGACCGCTGGCAGCCAGCGGACGAAATCCGAGATCAAGCGCGATTACGAATACCTCATGCGGCTGTGGGAGCAGATCCGCGAGCTGACGCTCAAGTCGATCGCCCCGGCGCCGATCTACGAAGAGGGCGACCTCATCAAGCGCACGATCCGCGACCTTTACAACAAGGACATCGACGAGGTGCTCGTCGAGGGCGTGGAAGGCTACCGCGCGGCCAAGGACTTCATGAAGATGATCATGCCGTCCCACGCCAAGAACGTGAAGCACTACCACGAGGGCCTGCCGCTCTTCGCCCGCTTCCAGGTGGAAAGCTACCTTGCCGCGATGTTCAACCCGACCGTTCAGTTGAAGTCGGGCGGCTATATCGTGATCGGCGTGACCGAGGCGCTCGTCGCAATCGACGTCAACTCCGGCCGGGCGACCAAGGAAGGCTCGATCGAGGAAACCGCGCTCAAGACCAACCTCGAGGCCGCCGAGGAAGTGGCGCGGCAATTGCGCCTGCGCGACCTCGCCGGTCTGATCGTGATCGACTTCATCGACATGGAGGAGCGCAAGAACAACGCGGCCGTCGAGAAGCGTCTGAAGGACAAGCTTAAGACGGACCGCGCCCGCATCCAGGTTGGCCGCATCTCGGGCTTTGGTCTTCTGGAGATGTCGCGCCAGCGTCTGCGGCCGGGAATGCTCGAGGCGACGACGGCCCCGTGCCCGCACTGCCACGGCACCGGCATCATCCGTTCCGACGACAGCCTGGCGCTGCAGGTTCTTCGCCAGTTGGAAGAAGAAGGGACGCGCAAGCGGTCGCGCGAGGTGCTGTTGCGTGCGCCCGTCGCAGTCGTCAACTTCCTCATCAACCAGAAGCGCGAGCATATCGCCCAGATCGAGGCGCGCTACGGCATGGCGGTCAGGATCGAGGGCGATCCCTCGATGATCAGCCCGGACTTCTCGATCGAGAAGTTCAAGACGGCGACGCGCAACGTGCCCGAGGTGACCTCACCCGTCGTGTCCGTCGATGCCTTGCGGATGGAGGAACCTGAGGAGGAAGACGAGATCGTGGAAGAGGCCGACGAGGCCGAAGCCGCGCCGTCGACGGCCTCCGGTGAGGGCGAGCCGGGCAAGAAGAAGAAGCGCCGGCGTCGTCGGCGGCGGAAGCCGGGCGGCGGCGGGCAGGCAGAGGCCGCGCCCTCCGATGAGACGGCAGACGACTCGCGCGGCGAGGATGAGGTCTCCGGCGAGGCCGAACCGTCCGAACAGCCGGCCGAGGCCGTCGCTACCGAAGCCGAAGCAGAAGCGCCCAAGGCCAAGCCGAAGTCGACGCGCAGCCGGAGCCGGTCGCGCTCCAAGAGCGCCGGAAAGGGCGAGGACATGGCCCCGGCCGAAGCGGCGGAAGCGCCTGCCGAGCCGGTTGCCGAAGTCGCCGTGACGGCCGAAGAAAGCGTTTCAGAAGAGGCGGTTGAGGAAAAGCCCAAGCGCAAGACCTCGACGCGGAAGAAGACCACGAAGGCGGATGAGGCGGTGCCGGCCAAGCCCGAGGATGCGGCAGCCAAGCCGAAGTCCACGCGGTCGCGCGCCAAGCCGAAGACGAAGGAAGCCGAGGCCGAAGCGGCGGAGCCGAAATCCGACGTCGCCGAGCGCGCAGCCGAGACGCCTGCCGAGACGCCGGCCATGGAGCCGGTTCCGGAACCGCAGGTCGCAGCCGCGACGGCGGATCTTCAGCCCGACCCGGATCTCCAGGTGAGCGCCGCGCCCGAGGCGGAGGACGAGGCCAAGCCCAAGCGGCGCGGCTGGTGGTCCCTCGGTCGCTGAGGGCGGATCAAACGATGACGCCGGGCCGAAATGCCCGGCGTTTTCCTGTTCCACGCCACAGGTTTGTGAGAAGCCGTGACACAAAGCCCGCGTGACGGCGCACGAGAGCTGGGATAAGGCTTTGCCCATGTTGGAAACCGGCATCATGGACGCGGGCTTTGCGCTCGCCGCGTTGATCGCGCTTTTCGCGGGGGTCTTGTCCTTCCTCAGCCCCTGTGTGCTGCCGATCGTGCCGCCCTATCTCGCCTATATGGGCGGGATCAGCATGGGCGAGATGCAGGACGAGCGCGCCGGCCGGCAGCGGACGCTCATGGCGGCGGCGTTCTTCGTTCTCGGCCTCTCGACCGTGTTCCTGTTCCTCGGCTTCACCGCCTCGGCCTTCGGCCAGTTCTTCCTGCGCAACCAGGACTGGTTTTCGACGCTTGCCGGCGTTGTCGTCATGGTTTTCGGCGCGCATTTCCTCGGCGTCATCCGCATCCCGTTCCTCGATCGCGAGGCACGGATCGATGCCGGGGATCAGGGCGGGTCGGCCTTCGGCGCCTACCTGCTCGGGCTTGCCTTCGCCTTTGGCTGGACTCCCTGCATCGGACCGCAGCTCGGCATGATCCTGGCGCTGGCCGCGCAGGACGGCTCCATCGTTCGAGGCACTGCGCTTCTGGCGGTCTACGCGATCGGTCTCGGCATTCCGTTCCTGCTGGTTGCGGCCTTCTTCCCGCGGCTCAAGGGCGTCATGGCCTTTCTCAAGCGCCACATGACCCGGATCGAACGGATCATGGGACTGCTTCTGTGGACCATCGGACTTCTGATGCTTACCGGCGGCTTCAGCCAGTTCTCCTACTGGCTGCTGGAAAACTTCCCGGCCCTCGCGAAACTCGGCTGAGCGCCCCCTCAGCCGTCGCAGGATCCGGTGAGATGGGCGAGGACCGCGTCGCCCGCCTCCTTGGTCATGAACCGGCTCCAGCCCATGCGGTAGGAAAGGCCGTCCTCGGCCTTGTTGATGAATTCCGCGACTGTCTCGCCCTCTTGGGTGACGATGACCAGCCGGCCGGAATTCTCCTCCTCGATCATCAATCGCCCGTCCGGAAGCATCTGGAAGAGACCTTCGAAAAGCGTCTTGATGTCGGGTTTCTCGGTGGCCGCCGCCCAGGGGGTGGAGGTCTGACCGGTCGCGAAATCGTAGACGGTGATGTAGTTTGTGCCGTAGACCCGCGCGCCGGTGCCCTTGTCGTAGGCGTTGTTGTTGAACACCGCGATCCGATGGTCGTCGATGATGTCGACGTCATGCTGCGCAAGCCAGGGGCCCTGCTTTTGCCAGATGATCTCGTCGGAGGACGGCCGATAGAGCATGAGCATCGAGAGGTGCCGGAAGCTCAGGAATAGATCACCCTTCTTCCAGTAGGGGCCGTCTTCCAGAACCGGCTGGATATCGTTGATGTGGATCGGGTCTTTCTGATAGCGCCCGGCAGTGAAGAGCGCGTATTCCATCCCGTGGCGCAGCAGGATCTCGGCCGCCGAGATGTTCTCGAGCACGGTGCCATCGCTGGCCACATGGGTCAGCGAATCCTCGACGAAATCGGGCGAGGCCCGATCGATCTGGTTCGGCTCGATATAGCCGGGTATCCACCAGCCACCTTCGCCGTCGCTCTCGGTCGAGTGATGGAAAAGCACTGTTTCCTGGCTCCAGAGTTTTTTTGAGCAGGCATCTAGCGCGAAAAGGAAGGACTGGTGATCCTTGATGATCAATGTGCCGCTTTCGGTCAGAATGGGGTGGATCGCGCGATAATGCCGGGTGTTCCAGTTGGTGTATTCGGCGATGAGCGATTCGCGCGGAGCACCGGCGAGCAGCGTATCCGCGTCCGGCATCCAGCGATGTTTGACGGTGCCGTCGCTGAGCGAGACAAGTTCCACCACGTGGCGGGCACGGTCGCCGTCGTAGCGCGACAAGAGGACGTAGCCCGGTTCCTGCGCGCCCGGCGCGAAGGTCCAGCCGGTCGGCTTGTCGGCGAACCGCCCCGGCACGAAGGCGGCCATCGAACGGTCCTCCTGCAGGAGTTCCTTGACCGTGTCGGGGATCTCGGCCACGGCGAGCGCCGCCGGACCGGCCGGACCGAAGCGTCCGCTCTCCCGCTCCCCGTCGAGCACCGCCGCGCCGAAACCGATGACGCCGAGCCCGGCGATGAGAAGGATCAGTAGCACCACCCAGAATTCGATTTTCGCGAAAAGCAGTCTTTGCATCAAAACACCCAATAACAGCCCATTTTCCCCATTGGGCCGACAGTATCACCGCGGCGGCGCCTGACAAAGCGGCATTCCGGGCGGGTATGGCAGGCTTGTGCTAGGGATTCCCGATAGATGGCACGCGATTCGGCGGGTCGGCTTTGATCACGCGCAGCCGGTCGTGCTAGCCTCTCCGTCGGCGCGATTTGCGCTTCTTCCGACCCGGCTTCGCTTGTGGCCGAAGGATATTTGAGAATGGATTTGAACCGCGTTTGCGCCAGGATGCGCGCCGATTGGTCCGAAGGGACCGGGATG
>JBNKFC010000335.1:0-4193 GCA_050289105.1 Paracoccaceae bacterium
CGGTCGCGACCGACATGAATCCCGGCTCGTCGCCGCTGACATCCCTGCTTCTGGCGATGAACATGGCCTGCACCCTCTTCCGCATGACGCCGGAAGAGGCGCTGGCCGGCACCACCCGCAACGCCGCCCGCGCGCTCGGCCTGACCGACCGGGGCATGATCGCGCCCGGCCTGCGCGCGGACCTCGCCGTGTGGGATGTCGAACACCCCGCGGAACTCTCCTACCGCATCGGCTTCAACCCACTTCACCAACGCATCATCGGAGGCTGGCTGTGATCACCCTCGCGCCCGGGGCGGTCACGCTCGCCGATCTTGCGACGGTCTATTTCGACGAGGCCCCCGTCCGCCTCGACCGCCGTGCACGGCCCGCGGTAGACCGCGCGGCCGGGGCCATCGCGACGGCGGCGGCGGGCGCAGAGCCCGTCTACGGGGTGAATACCGGCTTCGGCAAGCTCGCAAGCCTCCGCATTGCGCCGAAGGATACCGCCACTCTTCAGCGCAACCTGATCCTGTCGCATTGCTGCGGTGTCGGCGCCGCGATCCCGCGCCGCCACGCGCGGCTGATGATGGCGCTGAAGCTCCTGTCGCTCGGCCGTGGCGCGTCCGGCGTTCGCTGGGATCTGATAGAACTCCTTGAAAAGATGATCGAAAAAGGCGTGACCCCGATCATTCCCGCGCAAGGCTCCGTCGGCGCCTCGGGCGATCTCGCGCCGCTGGCGCACATGACGGCGGTTATGATCGGCGCCGGCGAGGCCGAATTCGGCGGCAAGGTCCTGCCCGGCGCCGAGGCGCTCGCGAAAGCCGGTCTCGCGCCGATCCCGCTTGGTCCCAAGGAAGGTCTTGCCTTCATCAACGGCACCCAGTTCTCCACCGCCTTCGCGCTTGCCGGCCTTTTCGACGGCTGGCGTGCAGCGCAGGCGGCGCTCGTCACCTCGGCGCTCTCGACGGACGCGATCATGGGCTCCACCGCGCCCCTCCAGCCGGAAATCCATAGCTTGCGCGGCCATCCCGGCCAGATCGAGGCCGCCGCGACCCTCCGCGCGCTCCTCGACGGCTCCGAGATCCGCGAAAGCCACCGCGAGGGCGACACCCGCGTGCAGGACCCCTATTGCATCCGCTGCCAGCCGCAGGTCACCGGTGCGGCGATGGACGTGATCCGCATGGCCGCCCGCACGCTGGAGGTGGAGGCCAACGCCGCCACCGACAATCCCCTCGTCCTCACCGAGGCGGGCCTCATCGTCTCGGGCGGCAACTTCCATGCCGAACCCGTGGGCTTCGCCGCCGACATGATCGCGCTTGCGCTGGCCGAGATCGGCGCCATCGCCCAGCGCCGCATCGCGCTGATGGTCGACCCGACGCTGAGCCATGACCTGCCGCCCTTCCTCACCCCCGATCCCGGCCTCAATTCCGGCTACATGATCGCCGAGGTGACGACGGCGGCTTTGATGAGCGAAAACAAGCATCTGGCCCATCCAACGGTGACGGATTCCACCCCCACCAGCGCCAATCAGGAGGACCACGTCTCGATGGCCGCCCACGGTGCCCGCCGGCTCGGCCAGATGGTCGAAAACCTCGACCGCATCCTCGGCGTGGAGCTTCTCTGCGCCGCGCAAGGCGTCGAGTTCCGGGCACCCCTCTCCACCTCCGCCCCGCTGCAAAACGTCCTCGCGCGGCTTCGCGCCGATGTCCCGGCGCTGAGGGAGGACCGCTACCTCGCCCCGGACATCGAAGCCGCGGCCCGCCTCGTTGCCTCCGGCGCCATCTCGGGCGCCGCCGGCCTTGCCCTGCCGGAGTTGCCCGCATGAATGTCTTCGAGGTCACTCACGGCGACGGTCCGGTCATCCTCGGCCAGCCCCATGGCGGCACCTGGCTTCCCGATGACCTGACCGCCCGACTCAACCCCAACGGCCGCACGCTCGCCGACACCGACTGGCACATCACCCGGCTTTACGACGGGCTTCTGCCCTCCGCGACGGTGGTCCGGTCCAACGTCCACCGATACGCCATCGACGCCAACCGCGACCCGGCCGGGGTCTCTCTCTACCCCGGACAGAACACCACCGCTCTCTGCCCGGTGACCGATTTCGACGGCAATCCGATCTGGGAACCGGGTCAGGAACCGGGCAGCGACGAAATCCTCGCCCGCCGCGCCGCCTTCCACGCACCCTACCACGCCGCGCTGGCGGCAGAGATCGCCCGCGTGAAGGCCCGCCATGGCGTCGCGATCCTCTACGACTGCCACTCGATCAGATCAAGAATTCCCTTTCTCTTTGAAGGTCTTCTGCCTGTCTTCTCGATCGGAACCGATGATGGCCGAACTTGCGCGGCCGCCATCCAATGCGCCACCGCCGATCCCTGCATGCGCGCCGAGGGCATGACCTCGGTCGTCAACGGCCGCTTCAAGGGCGGCTGGACCACCCGGCACTATGGCCGTCCCGAGACCGGCGTCCACGCAATCCAGATGGAACTGGCGCAACGCGCCTACCTCGCCGCCGAAGCCGCGCCCTGGGCCTACGCCCCGGCCCGCGCCGAGGCGACCCGCGCCGTCCTGCGTACCATCCTGCAAAACCTCGACCGCCTCGCCCGCTCCGGCGCCCTCGCATGAAGGAGGCTGACATGCTCGACCGCAAGAACACCCGCGACGTTTTCCCGCCCACCGGCACGGTGCTGAACGCAAAAACTTGGCAGACCGAGGCGGCGCTGCGGATGCTAATGAACAACCTTCATCCCGACGTCGCCGAGAACCCGCACGAGCTTGTCGTTTATGGCGGCATTGGCCGTGCGGCACGAAGCTGGGGCGATTTCGACCGCATCGTCGCGACCCTGAAGGACCTTGAGAGCGACGAGACGCTCGTCGTCCAGTCCGGCCGTCCCGTCGCAGTGATCCGCACCCATGCCGACGCCCCGCGCGTTCTGATCGCGAACTCCAATCTCGTGCCTCACTGGGCCACCTGGGAGCATTTCAACACGCTCGATAAGAAGGGTCTGATGATGTACGGCCAGATGACGGCCGGATCGTGGATTTACATTGGAACCCAAGGCATTGTGCAGGGAACTTACGAAACCTTCGCAGAAGCCGGGCGCCAGCATTACGGCAGCGACCTCACTGGAAAATGGATCCTCACCGGCGGCCTTGGCGGCATGGGCGGCGCGCAACCGCTCGCGGCCGTCATGGCCGGGGCCTGCTGCCTCGCCGTCGAATGCGACGAGACACGGATCGATTTTCGTATGCGCACCAGGTATTTGGATGCCAAGGCTCAGACGCTGGATGAGGCGCTCGCGCTGATCGCCGACTGGACCGCGAAGGGCGAGGCGAAGTCCGTGGGCCTTCTCGGCAATGCCGCCGACATCTTCCCGGCCCTCGTCGCCCGGATGAAGGCCGGCGGGCCGCGCCCCGACATCGTCACCGACCAGACTTCCGCCCACGATCCGCTGCACGGCTACCTGCCGCTCGGCTGGACGGTAGCGGAGTGGCGCGCGAAGCAAGAGAGCGATCCGAAGGCGGTCGAGAAAGCCGCCCGCGCCAGCATGCGTACCCATGTCGCCGCGATGGTCGACTTCTGGAATGCCGGCGTGCCGACGCTCGACTACGGCAACAACATCCGCCAGGTCGCCAAGGACGAAGGGCTGGACAACGCCTTCGCTTTCCCTGGCTTCGTCCCGGCCTATATCCGCCCCCTCTTCTGCAAGGGCATCGGCCCCTTCCGCTGGTGCGCGCTCTCCGGCGATCCCGAGGATATCTACAAGACCGACGCGGCGATGAAGAAGCTCTTCCCCGAGAACGCCCACCTTCACCGCTGGCTCGACATGGCGCGCGAGCGCATCGCCTTCCAGGGCCTGCCCGCCCGCATCTGCTGGATCGGCCTCGGCGATCGCCACCGCGCCGGCCTGATGTTCAACGAGATGGTCGCCAGCGGTGAACTCAGCGCCCCCGTCGTAATCGGCCGCGACCACCTCGATTCGGGCTCCGTCGCCTCCCCCAACCGCGAGACCGAAGCCATGAAGGACGGTTCCGACGCCGTCTCCGACTGGCCGCTGCTCAACGCCCTCGTCAACACCGCCTCCGGCGCCACGTGGGTCAGCCTCCACCACGGTGGCGGCGTCGGCATGGGGTTCTCCCAGCACGCGGGCGTCGTCATCGTCGCCGACGGCACGCCCGAAGCCGCCCGCCGCCTCGAACGTGTGCTCTGGAAC
>JBNKFC010000336.1:0-7741 GCA_050289105.1 Paracoccaceae bacterium
CCCGCGATGCGCACCATCTCCATCCCGTCCTCGACCCGCTCCTTGCCCAGCGCGTAGGCGTGGCAGACCTTGTCGGTCAGCGTCAGCTTTTCGTAGAGGCAGTCGAGATGGCGGATCGAGGGGTGGATGTCGATAGGCTCCACCGGGTAGCCGCCGGCGAAATGGATGCAGTTGAAATACTGCGTCAGCTTGATGAAGTCGCGAAAACCCTCCATGAAGCCCGAGACCTTGCCACGCTCCAGATCCCAGTAGTTCGGAGGCGAGGAAACGTTGCCGAAGAGGATATGCTGGCCGCCGAAGGGCAATGTCCGGTCGGGGTTGCGCGGCGTGATGGTGAACTGCCGTGGCGCGCGTGCCACCATCTCCATGACGAAGTCTTCGTCGAGATAGACGGTCTCGCCGACAACCTTGCAACCCGCTTCGCGGAAGATCCCCAGCGCCTCCTCGTTGAGAAAGCGGATGCCGATCTCGCCAAGGACGCGCATCGCGCCCTTGTGGATCGCCTCGACGCCGTCCGGCCCCATCGGCTCGATCGGCCTGTCAGGATTGACCGGAATCCGCCATGGCATCTGATCGATGGCCTTGATGCCGGCCCGCTCCGCATGGCCCGCACGTCCGCCCGCGCGCTTGCGTCTCAGTTCGCTACCCATGCCGTTTCCTCCGATCCAGGTCGGGCTAAGCATGCTGCGGCCAAGGATCGCTTCGCCGCACTCTGCGACGTGAATGCGTCGTTTTTGAACCGCGCGCGTCAGCTTGCCGCTGGCGCTCCGGCAGAGATCCAGTGCGGGAGGTGTCCGATATCCTGTAGAACCACGTCGGCGAATGGCCGCAATTCGTCTGCCGCAGCCACCCCGGTCAGGACCGCGACCGTCCGCATCCCGGCGGCACGCCCCGCGACGAGGTCATGGCGGCTGTCGCCGACCATCGCGACCGTGCCCGGATCCAGCCCCTCGGCGCGCGCGAAGGCCAGAAGCGGGCCGGGATCGGGCTTGGCGCCGTGGCCGCTGTCGAACCCGGACACGAAGTGGAACCAATGCGCGATGCCGGCCGATTTCAGATGGGCATGGGCGGGTTCCTCGGCATCGTTGGTCGCCAGACCAATCCTGAGCCCCAGTTCCGCGAAGGTCTGAAAGAGGGGCACGAGCGGCACGGCCTCCACCAGGTCCGTGACGGCGGCGAGCGCGTTCATCCGCGCCACGAGCGCCGCACCGTCAACCCCCGGCAGATGCGGCAGGAGATATGCGGCGATCTCGGGAGCGGTATGCGCGATGACTGGGCTTTCCGGCGCGAAGACGCCCGAGGCCAGATCGAAGCCGATCGCCTGGCCCAGCCGTTCCGCCAGGTCCGGCGACCCCGCGGCCAGTTCCCCAAGCATGCGCCGCGACCAGCCGCCCCAAGTCGCGCGGAAGTCAAAGAGCGTGCCGTCCTTGTCGAAGACCAGGCCGTGTATGGCGTTCATGATTCCTTCTCCGGCCCGATGCGGGCCTCCCCGCCGCGAAACTGGCCACTTCGATGCGCAAAGGCAACGGGCAGATTCAGGTCCAGTGCGCCTCTTCGCCGCCCGGTAGCGCGTGGCGCGCGGTCTTTGGCGCGGTGTACTCCAAACCCGCCTCATCGCAGAAGGCGATGACCCAGGCATCGTCCATCAGGACGAAATCCAGAACCGAAATCAGGAAATCCGGCTCCGTTGCACGGAGTCTCAATTCGTCCGGCGCGGTTCCGCTCGCGCCCAGAAAGACCGGCAGCAGGTCCTCGCGCCCGACGAGCCAGCCCAACGCCTGCAAGGCGACAGTGTCGGCGAATTCCCGCCCGATCCCCGATCCGTTTCTCATTCCCTACCTTCGCAGAAAGCATTTCTTAACCATTACGAAGAAATGATGAGCGCAGGGAACGAACAAGTAAAGCGGACGGAGGGCCTACCCGTGGCCGGCAAAATCCTCATCGTCGATGACGTTGCGACGAATCGCATCGTGCTGAAGGTGAAGCTCGCCTCGGCCTATTATGAGACCGTCCAGGCGTCAGGCGGTGCCGAGGCGCTGCTGCTGGCCCGGGCCATGCGGCCCGACCTGGTGCTTCTCGACGTCGAATTGCCGGACATGAGCGGGACCGAGGTCTGCGAACAGCTGAAAGCCGATCCGGCGACGCGCGACATTCCGGTGGTGATGATCACCGCGTTCCACGACATGGCGCGCAAGATGGAGGCGCTTCAGGCCGGCGCCGAGGAAGTGTTCTGGAAACCTCTCGACGAAATGGTCCTTCTCGCCCGGCTCCGCAGCCTGCTCAGGGCGCGGGAAACCGCCGAGCAACTCGGGCTTCGCGACAGCACCTACAAGGAACTTGGCTTCGCCGAGGCGTCGCAGCCCTTTGGCGGGCAGGCGCTCGTGGGGCTGGTGGCGGGGCGCATGGAAACCGCGCTCGCCTGGAAGCGGGAGCTCCAGAATCATCTTGCCGACCGCATCCTCGTGCTCGACCGGGAGACGGCGCTGGGGGATTTCGGGAATGGCCCGGTGCCCGACGTCTTCGTCGTTGCGGCCGATCTGACACGGCCCGGCGACGGGCTTCGGCTCATGTCGGAACTGCGCTCGCGCGCCGCGACGCGCTATTCGGCCGTCTGCGTGATGCTGCCGGCCGATGCGCGCGAGACCGCGGCCGTGGCGCTGGATCTCGGGGCCTCGGACCTCATCGAAGCACAGGCAGACCCGGCCGAAATGGCGTTGCGGATCCGCACCCAGATCGCCCGCAAACGGCAGTCCGACCGCCTGCGCAGTTCGCTCGCCGACGGGCTCCGGCTGGCGATGATCGATCCGCTGACCGGGCTCCACAACCGGCGCTATGCGCTGCCGCACCTCGCAAGGATCGCCGAGCGCGCCCAGGCGGCGGGGCGGCAGTTCGCCGTCATGGTGCTCGACCTCGACCGGTTCAAGTCGATCAACGACACGTTCGGCCATGCCGCCGGCGACACCGTGTTGGTCGAGATTGCGGACCGGCTGAAATCCAACCTGCGCGCGGTCGACCTCATCGCCCGCATCGGCGGCGAGGAGTTCCTGATCGCGCTCCCCGATACCACGCTCGAAGCTGCGCAGGCGACGGCGGAGCGGCTGCGGCGGGTGGTGGGCGACCGGCCGGTGCCGCTTCCGAAGGGAAAGGGCAGCATTCCGGTCACACTGTCGATCGGCCTCGCGCTCGGCGCGGACCCCGCGGCCGGTACGGTTGAAGACCTGATAGGCCTCGCGGACCGGGCGCTGCTCGGCTCGAAGGCCGATGGGCGCAATCAGGTCAAGGTCGGCCGCACCGCAGCCTGAGCCCGGCCGTCAGTTGCGCCAGCCTCGCGCCGTCACAGCGGCAATCCGGTCGGCGAGCGCCGCGCGCGCTTCCGGCGTCATCGCCGCGATCCGTTCGATCAGAAGCTGCCGGCCGAGGTCGAGCCGTTCTGACATCCTCTTGGCCTGCACGCCCAGCACCGCCTCGGTTCCATCGCGGTCCCAAGGATCGGTGCGCAAGGACGCGACCAGGCGGCCGAAATCCTCCTGCGCCTCGCGCCGGCGGTCACGGAAATCCGGCGTGGCGGCGATAAATGCGTCACGCAGGGCGGCGCGATCCTCGCGCGAAAGCGCCTCCGTGAACGGGCCGTAGCCCACATCCCGCACGTCGTCGCCGTGCGGCATACGGTGGTGTCGCACGCCGGCGCCCACCGCGGCCGCCACGACAAAGAGATTGACGGCAAGAGAGGCGATGAGCGCCCAGGTCATCCAGCCCCCGCCCGCCTTTGGCCTCATCGTTTCAGGTTCCGCCATTCTCAGCCCTCCCATCCGGTCGCCAACGCGAAGACCTCCGCCCCCGGCATTAGTTCGACGGTCGTGGACGTATCCCCGGCACTCCAGAGTCCGCCGGTCAGAACCGCCGGATCGGCAAGCCCGGAATAGCCGAGCCAGAGTCCAACGACCGTGGCAGTAGCCAGCCCGCCGATCCCGCGCCAGCCTCCGAACGCAGTTCCGAACCACGACAGCACGCCGCCATTGGTGGGCCGCGCCGAGGGCGCAGGCTCCGGCGCGCGCGGCATCTCGGCCTCCGCATCCGCGTGGATGCGGGCCATCAGCGTCGCGGACGGCACCGGCCGGGCTTCGCGCGCGGCGCGGAAAAAGCCCTCCAGTAGCTGGTCATCCCGATCCAGATCAGTCATTGCCATACCCCAGTTCTTCCCGTCGCCCCGACAGCGCCTGCATCAATCCGCGCTTTCCCCGTGCCGTGAGACTTTCCACCGCTTCGACGCCGACCCCGAGGATCTCCGCGATCTCGGGATTGGCCAGGCCTTCGAGATGGCGCAGCACCACCGCCTCGCGCTGCCGCTCCGGCAGCGTCAGGAGCGCGGCCTCCAGTGCGGCGGCCCGGTCGGCCTCGATCAGCCCATCCTCGGCGCCCGGTCGCCCGTCTTCGGGCTCAGGCGCCGCATCGAGCGGCACCGAACGCCGCCGCCTCAGCCGATCGGTCGCCAGGTTGACGACCACCCGGTAGAGCCAGGTGGAGACCTTGGCCTTCCCCGCCTGCCAGCCCGGCGCGGCGCGCCAGAGCCGCAACATCGCCTCCTGGGCCACGTCCTCGGCCTCCGCCGGATCGCCGAGCATCCGCTGCGCAACCCGGAAGGCCAGCGGCGTCAGGCGCCCCGCCAGTTCCCGCGCAGCCGCCGGGTCGCCCCGCCCGTAGAGGGCCAGAAGCGTGTCGTCCGAGTGGTCATCCTGCGCGTCGAGGGCCATTGCCATACCTCAAAGGCCTATTCCTTCCGGTCAGCTTCGGCAAAGGTGAAAATGCCGGGGCGGACAAGGGATCCCGCCCCGGCAATCCCGGCAAACAACCGCTCGGTCGTTACTGCCCGGACCCGTCGCCCCAATAGCCCCAGCCGCGGCCGCCACCCATCCAGCCGTCATCGTGGCCGTAGCCGTCCATCATCGGATGACCCATCATTCCACCCCAGCGGCCATGCTCGCCCATGCGCTCGTTACGACCGCCATCGCGCCACATGCCGCCGTGCATCTGCCCCAGCCGCTCGTGCATCTCCGCGATCTCGTCCTCGCTCACCGCGCCGTCGCCATCCGCGTCCATGCGCAGGAACAGGCGCCCGGCCATCGGCGGGGCCAGAAGCTCCTCGGCCGAAAGCTTGCCGTCGCCATTGGCGTCCTGCGCCTCGACGCGCGCCTTGGCCATCGCCTCGGCCCGGGCTTGCATCCCCTCGATCATCTTCGCAGTCAGTTCCTCGGTCGAAATCATGTTGTCGCCGTCGGTATCGACACCGCTCACACGGGCCTGATGGTAAGCACGAAGCTCGGCCTCGGTGATCTTGCCGTCACCATCGGTATCGACCGCGGCGAAGTCGAAGCCCGCGCCGGGCCCGTCGCCCATCATCATCCCGCCCATCATGCCGCCCAGGCGACCGTTGCGGTCATGGGCCGAGAGCAGCGTCGGCGCTGCAAGCGCCGTTGCGCCAAGCGAGAGTGCGAGTGCAGCGATTAGGGATTTCGAAGCCATCGGGTCTTCCTTTCGATTTCATCTCGGGCGGATCGGCCGCCATCTGAACATCCAACGCACAGGCCCTCCGGTTCCGTCGCGGGTGGTGGAGAAAAACGCGACATTTTCGCAGACGTGCCAGCACACCCTTTAATCAGAGGGGGGTTAGATGTTACATCGCCGGGAACAGGAGACGCCGATGACCGATGCCAGTTTCGCCCCCGAAGATGATCGCCCCATGCGCCCCGCCGTGTTGCGCGGCCTGCGCGGGCGCTGCCCGTCCTGCGGCAAGGGCGCCCTTCTTCAGGGCTACCTGAAGGTTCGGGACACCTGCCCGTCCTGCGGCGAGGACCTCCATCACCACCGGGCCGACGATGGACCGGCCTATCTCACCATCCTCATCGTCGGACATCTGATGGCCCCGCTGATCATGTGGGCCTTCGTGACCTGGCGGCCCGAGCCCCTCGTCCTCTCTGGTATCTTCGCCACCGGTTGCGTGGCGCTGTCGCTGTTCCTGCTGCCGCGGCTCAAGGGTATGATCGTGGCGATCCAGTGGGCCAAGAGGATGCACGGCTTCGGCGGCGACAATGGCTGAAGCGGCCTCGCCGCCGATCCGTGACGCGGCGACGATCCTGCTCGTGCGGCGGGACGGAGGCGCGCCGGCGCTCCTGATGGGACAGCGCGGCGCAGGTGCGGCCTTCATGCCGAACAAATACGTCTTTCCCGGAGGCGCCGTGGATCCGGGGGACGCCAGCGTTCCCCTCGCTTCTTCCCTCGCGTCGTCCTGCCTCAGGCGCCTTTGCACCGATGCCCCGCCAGATCTTGCCCCTGCCCTCGCCGCCGGCGCGATCCGGGAGCTCTGGGAAGAAACGGGACTTCAACTCGGCGCACCCGGCAACTGGCCGGCGCCCGCGCCGGAAGGCTGGCAGGATTTCGCCGCCACCGGGCTCCTGCCCGCGGCAGCGCCCTTGTCCTTCGTGTTCCGCGCGATCACGCCGCCGGGTCGTCCACGCCGTTTCGACGCGCGGTTCTTCCTGGCGGACGCGGCCGATCTGGCCGGCGATCCGGACGATTTCAGCCGCGCCTCAGACGAGCTCAGCCACCTTCATTGGGTGCCCGTGAGCGAGGCGCGGCGGCTCAACCTGCCTTTCATCACGGAAGTCGTCCTCGGTGAGGTAGCGGCACTGCTCGACCATGGCGGCACACCCGGCGCCGTGCCCTTCTTCGACAATTCCGGCCCGGAGCCCCTTTTCCGCCGTCTCGACTGATTCTGCCGCGCCGCCAACGCCGCGCGGCGCGCGCGGGCCGACAGATCGCGCCCCGCCAGACAGCAGGGTCAACCGAAGCTGAGCACGATCACAATCACTGACGCCACGACGAACGCAATGCCGAGACCTTCCCGGCCGGTCAGACGCTCGCGGAAGACAACGGCCGAGGCGATGAGGGTGAACACAATCTCCGCCTGCCCAAGGGCGCGCACATAAGCGGCGTTCTGCAACGAGAATGCCGCGAACCAGCCCAGCGAGCCGAGCATCCCGGTAACGCCCACGAGGATCGTGCGCCGCCAGCGGGCGAGCACGCGGCCGATCTCTCCCGGCTCCTGCCAGATCAGCCAGAGGCCCATCACGATGGTCTGGAGCACGGTCGCCGCCGCCAGGGCCAAGATCGCGCGGTGAAAGAACGGCAGCGGCATCAGCGCAAGCGTCGCCCCGCGATACCCGATCGCCGACAAACCGAAGAGCCCCCCGGCGAGCACTCCGTAAAACGCCGCGCGGCCGAACCAGGCCGCCCCCGGCTCGGTTCCCCGCGACAGCATCATGACGCCGGTCAGCCCGACACAGATCGCCAGCCAGCCGGTCGGGCTGACCGCCTCGCCAAGCAGCACGGCCGAGAAAAGGGCAACCTGCACGGTCTCGGTCTTGGTGAAGGCCACGCCGACGGCGAAGTTCCGCAGGGAAAAGAGCGCAACGGTCAGAAAGGTGGCGACGATCTGGGCCGCGGCGCCGAGGCCGACATAGGCCCAGAAGCCGAGACCGGGCACCGGCAATGCCGTTTCGGTGACGACCAACGTCAGCGCCGCCAGCGCGCAGGCGATCGGCGCCGCGAAGAGAAAGCGCGAGAACGTCGCCCCACCGGTCGACAGTCCGGCGCCCTTCAGCTGCTTTTGCAGCATGAAGCGCACGGTCTGCATGGCGGCCGCGGCCAGCGTGAAGATCACCCAGAGGCTCATCCGCTCCTTCTG
>JBNKFC010000337.1:0-1950 GCA_050289105.1 Paracoccaceae bacterium
AAGCTGACCGAGGCGGTGCCGAATTTCTCGAACCGGCCGGTCAGGACGCGGCGGAGCTGGCGCCCGATGAACAGAAGGATCGACCCGATCGAGGCGCGGAAGCGGCGCTCGCCCTTGGCATGGGCGGCTGTCAGCACCCGATCCTCGATGATCCGGTCATAGGCGAGCGAGACCGGCACGAAGACGACGTCATGCGCGCCGGGCCGGTAACCCGCGACGATGTAGCCGAGAATGCCGAGCTTCGGAGTGCCCACCCGTCCGTCAAGGCTGAGGCCGCCTTCGGGAAAGATCGCCTGGGTCACGCCCTCCTCCGTCGCCATCTGGACATAGCGGGCGAGCACCCGGCGGTAGAGCGCGTTGTTGGACTTGCGACGGATGAAGTAGGCGCCCGCGGACCGGATGAGCCACGACAGCGGCCAGACCCGCGCCCATTCGCCGACCGCATAGGAAAGCGCCGAGCGGCTGGCCGCGAGGTAGGTGACAAGGACATAGTCCATGTTCGACCGGTGGTTCATCACGAAGACCACCGTCGCGCCCTTGTCGATTCCGGCAATAGCATCGGTGTCGAACTGGCCGATCCGCACGCGGTAAATGAGCCGGGCGAGCCATTTCGCGGCCCGTGCGGCGAAGCCGAAATAGACCGACGCCGAGAATGCCGGAACGATTTCCCTTGCATAGCGCCGGGCGCGTTCGTGAAGGACGGTCTCCGGCACCCCGGTCTCGGCCGCCTCCGCCGCGATGGCCTCGGCCACTTTCGGGTCGTGGACAAGGCGCACGATCATGTCGGGCCGCGCCATGAGCTTGAAAGGCTGGATCGGCCGGTCGAGCCGGCTGTTGAGGCGATCCACGACCCGCTCCATCCGGCGGCGGAAAAACCAGCGCACCGACGGGAAAAGGAAATGCGACGCGAAGGTCACCCCGGCGAAGACGAGGATCAGGACGAAGAGCCAGAGGGGCAGCGTCACGGGCCGGAACATGGCGCCGACGGTGACAGGTCGCGCGCCGCCGGTAAATCCCATCATGCCGCAACGCAGCGAATTGACAGGATCAGGAAATGTCGCCTATCTCTGCAATTGCGAAATAAAGTTTCAAAGTCGATTCCGGAGGCCCGACGTGACCGAGGTGAAGAAGGACAAGCCCTGGCTGTTCAGGACCTATGCGGGTCACTCGACGGCCGAGAAGTCGAACGCGCTTTACCGCGCGAACCTCGCCAAGGGGCAGACGGGCCTGTCGGTGGCCTTCGATCTGCCCACGCAGACCGGCTACGACAGCGACCACGAGCTGGCGAAGGGCGAGGTCGGCAAGGTCGGCGTGCCGGTGTGCCATCTCGGCGACATGCGGATGCTGTTCAAGGATATCCCGCTCGACCAAATGAACACCTCGATGACGATCAACGCGACGGCGCCGTGGCTTCTCGCGCTCTATATCGCGGTGGCCGAGGAACAGGGAGCCGACGTTGCCGCCCTTCAGGGCACGGTCCAGAATGACCTCGTCAAGGAATACCTCTCGCGCGGCACCTATATCTGCCCGCCGAAGCCCTCGCTCGCCATGATCACGGATGTCGCCGCCTATACCCGAGAACATCTGCCGAAATGGAACCCGATGAACGTCTGTTCCTACCACCTGCAGGAGGCGGGGGCGACGCCAGAGCAGGAATTGGCCTTCGCGCTCGCGACCGGCATCGCGGTACTCGACGACCTGAAGAAGAAGGTCCCCACTGAGGCCTTCCCCGAGATGGTCGGCCGCATCTCCTTCTTCGTGAACGCCGGCATCCGCTTCGTCACCGAGATGTGCAAGATGCGCGCGTTCACCGAGCTTTGGGACGAAATCTGCCGCGACCGCTACGGCATCGAGGACGAGAAATATCGCCGCTTCCGCTATGGCGTGCAGGTGAACTCGCTGGGTCTCACCGAACAGCAGCCGGAAAACAACGTTTACCGTATCCTGCTG
>JBNKFC010000338.1:0-3478 GCA_050289105.1 Paracoccaceae bacterium
CTTACGCGCCGCCCCACAGGGCGGCGTTTGCATTTCCAACACCCGTGGAGGCACAGTGGTAGCAAGAGCGGCGTAAGCGTCCGGCGTGACCGCTACCCGCGCCATTTCCAAGGCAGCAGGTCATCGACCTTTGTGATCTTGTAATCAGGGATTCGGGCCAGTGTGTCGGCGAGCCAGGCATGGGGATCGATGGCGTTGAGCTTGGCCGTTTCGATCAGGGTGTATGCGATGGCGGCGGCCTTGCCGCCTGCCTCAGAACCGACGAAGAGGTAGTTCTTGCGGCCGAGGGCGATGGCGCGCATGCCGCGTTCGGCGGCGTTGTTGTCGAGTTCGAGGATGCCGTGGTCGAGATAGGGGCGCAGGCGCTCCATGCGGTTCAGGGCATAGCGGATGGCGGCCGCGAGCGGGGATTTGCCCGAGATCGTGGTGAGTTGCATGGCCAGCCAGACCTCGAGATCGTCGAACACCGGGGCGGCATGGGTTTGTCGCAGTTCGACGCGGCGGTCAGGTGGCGACCCTCGGGCCTCCTTCTCGACGGCATAGAGTTGTGCGATCCGGCCGATGGCCTCTTCGGCGATGGGGGAGCCCTGTGATCGGTGGATGTCGACGAACTTGCGCCGAACGTGGGCCATGCAGGCGACCTCGCGGATGGCCCCGGAGCGATAGAGGTCTTCGAACCCGGCATAGCCGTCGGCATGCATCCAGCCGCGGAAGCGGGCAAGGTGATCCTTGGGATGCTGGCCCTTGCGGTCGCCCGAGAAGCGATACCAGGCGGCGGGAGGCGCATCGCCACCCCAAGGCCGCTCATCGCGGGCATAGGTCCAGAGCCTTGCGGTCTGCGTCTTGCCAGTGCCGGGCGCGAGCATGTTGACGGGCGTATCATCGGCGAAGATCGCCTCGGCCGACAGGACGTGGCGCCCGATCGCATCGGCCAAGGGCTCCAGCAGCGCCGTGGTCTTGCCGACCCAGTCGGCCAGCGTGGAGCGGTCGAGGTCCAGCCCCTCGCGCTCGAAGATCTGGCTCTGGCGACACAAGGGAAGATGATCCGCATACTTGCTGACCAGGACGTGCGCCAGCAGACCCGGGCCAGGGCGACCGCGTTCGATGGGGCGCGAGGGCAGCGGGGCCTGCACGAACCGTTCGCAGCAAGCGCAGGTCAGCCGGGGCCGGACGATGCGGTTCACGATGAAGCGGCCCGGCACATACTCGAGTTCCTCGGTGACATCCTCGCCGATCCGGCGCAGACGGCCGCCGCAATCGGCACAGGCATCGGCACCGGGGGTCAACTCGACCTCCATCCGCGGGATGTGATCGGGGATCGGGCGGCGCTTGGGTTTGTCCTTCTCCTCGATGTCCGGCAGTCGCATCCGGGCGGTCATCGCGGCGGCGGCGATCTCGCTGGTTTCAAGGGCCAGTTGCAGTTGCTCGGCCGCCTCCGACGATGCCCCGAACCGGTGCGCCCGGTGTCCGGCAAGTTGATGGCGCAGCTTCTCGATCAGGATCGCCTGCGCCTTGACCTCGGCCAGAAGCCGCGCGGTGAAGCTGCGCAACTCCTCAGGGTCGTCCGGCAAGGTCAGGGTTTGGGTGAGCATGACGGGAGTTTATCTTATTGGATTCCTTGTGGGAATCCTCGGAATGAAGGGGCTGCCGATTATCCCGCCGCCAGGGGCCGCCACGTCCGTTCCGGCGCGCGCCAGTCAATCCCTTCCAGAAGCATCGACAACTGCGCGGGCGTCAGCGCGACCTTGCCCTCCTTCGCCGAGGGCCAGACGAAGCGGCCACGCTCCAGCCGTTTCACGAACATGCAGGCCCCCTGGCCATCCCACCAGATCACCTTCACCAGATCGCCGCGTCGGCCGCGGAACACGAAGAGATGTCCGGTGAACGGGTCCTGCTTCAGCACCGCCTCGGCCTGCGCCGCCAATGCCGCGAACCCCTTGCGCATGTCGGTGACGCCCGCCGCCAGCCAGACCCGCGTGTGCGCTGGAACCGGGATCACGCCGTCAGGCCCCGGATCAGCCGCACCAGCGCCTCGGGATCATAGCTCCCGTTGATCCGCATCCGGTGCCCGCCCGCAAGCTCGATCTCGATGCGGCTCTCGGCGACAGGTGCTGCCGCAGGTGCCTGCTCTTCCGCGACTATCTCTACTGGCAGAAAGCGCGCCTCCTCCGACGGGGCCGGAACCGAAGCCGGATCAGGCGCGAAACGGGGATCGCGCAACCACTTGAAGACCAGATTGGCATTGACCGCGTAGCGCCGTGCAACCTGGGCCACCGAAACACCCGGCGTAGCCGTCTGGAAACAGATCGACCGCTTCTCCTCGTCCGACCAAAGCCGCTTCGTCCGCCGCGCCACGCCATCACCAGAGTGTCCACTATCAATGGTGGACACTATCCCGCACTCTCACCACGCGGCAGAGCGGTCAGGCCGGACGCTTACTGATCCGCTCCCATACTCCCGCTTGCTTCATCGCCTTCGTCATGAGGTTGGAGGCAGTATTATAGCCGTTGGAGGACGCATACCGGGGGAAGACGGGTTCCGTGCCAAGTGCCTGTTTCGCCATTTGTTCGGCTCTCAACCGCGCAGCTTCAAGCGCCTTACCGACCAAGGGCACCTTGCGAACGGAGGTGTCCGTCTTGACCCCTCTGATCCCATTTGGACGGACGATGACATGCGGAACTTCGTGGTCGAGATCGACATCTTGCCACTCCAGCCCGAGAAGCTCCCGAGGCCTTGCCCCGGTGAACATCATCAAGATCCACAGATCGGCGATGTCGCCGTTCTTCGCCTTCACGAAGGGGTTGCACTGTTTGATCTCTTCGACCGTCAGAGGCAAGCGGCTGTCCTTGGCACGACGATCCGAGGCTGTCTTCGGCACCTCGAGGCCGCTGAATGGGTTCACATAGGCCGTCAGCTGGAACCGCTGTTTGGCGAAGTTCAGTAGCGCTCGGATGGAGTTGATTCGCCGCTTGATAGTTCCGCGAGCTGACCCCTTGGCCCGCAGTGCGTCGCGGAAGGCATAGGCCACATCGATGTTGATGGCCTCGACCAGCGGGTCGGACTCCCTTATGACGTCCTTGACGAGGTTGACGACGAGCTGCGTCTGCTTTCGGAGGTCGTTCTCGTTGTCGCCGTCACGGTGCTCGTCCAGATAGGCAGTGACAGCCTTGGAAAGTCGCAGGGGTGGCTCCTGAACTCCGAAGAACTTCGCTTCGACAATCCGGTCGAACTCGTGATCGGGGGCGCGAAGGGCCGCTTCGGTGAACTTCTTGAACGTCTCGGAATCAGACTCGAACGTCACGGGCGCGAGAGATTTCGTGGTCGGCGCGACCAGATCATGCTTCCTGAGCGTCTGAAGCGCCGCGCGGTGATCGGCATCAGCGGGATCGACTGCCCGAGCTGCGTCGATTTCAGCCTCGACCTCTCGATGAACGCGATCATATCGCTCCAGCGCTAATCGCTGGTCGATGGTCTTGAG
>JBNKFC010000339.1:0-17763 GCA_050289105.1 Paracoccaceae bacterium
TCCGTGTTATCGTCCTTTTCATACTCGACGAATTCTGACGCGGCTGGGCGCAGTCCACCGCCTTTTTTGACAAAAGAATGACTGGAGCGCCGCGATGGTGCGTGCTGCGATTGATACGGCCGTTGTGCTTTTTGCAGCAGCGCTGCTCCACGCTCCGCTTTTCCTCGGGCTCAACACAACGACGACCGACCATTTCATCCACTACCGCTGGGCAAGCCAGTTCGCCGAAAGCCTCGCATCGGGGATCTGGCGTCCAAGCTGGGAAGCGACGAGCCGCGGCGGTCTCGGCGATCCGGTCTTTCTGTTCTACCCGCCGGTGTTCTACTATGCCGTCGCGGCACTCGATGCGGTCTTTCGGGACATTTGGCTGTCGATCCGCATGGTTCTTCTGCTGAGCAGCGTCGCAACGGGCGTGGGCGTCCTTCTAGTCGCGCGCGCGCGTGGCGTATCCGACTTGATCGCGCGGTCCCTCGTGGTGCTTTCGGCCGCCTCGCCGATGCTTCTGGGCATATCCGGCTATATCAACGCCTACCCCTGGTACGTTGCGACCACGGTGCTGGTCTTCGCCGTCATCGCCCTGCAACGGGCGATCAGCCGTGCCTTCATTCGTGACTACGCGGTCCTGGCGGGCCTGATCGGGCTGATCGGTCTCATCCACTCGCTGACCGCGATGATGTTCGCGTTCACCGTTTTCCTCAGTGTGATGTTCGAATGGCTGCGCAGCGGGTTCAGGCACACGCGCGACTGGGTTGGTCTTGGCGCGGCGCTCGCGCTCGGGCTGTCGATTTCCGCAATGTCGCTTTACCCCGCGCTGTCGTTGATGGATCTGGTGTCTCCCGAAGCATGGCTGGAGACACCGGGGGCAAGCTGGACCAACACTTTCGCATTTCCCCTCGCGACAGACTCCTATCGCACGGCCATCAGCTACATCGTACCGGCATTCTTGATCGGATTCATGGCTGTCCTGCTTGTCCTGTGCAGGCAGATCCGGCCGGTCGCACGCGACGAGAGAATTCTGATCGGCATGGCCGTGATCAGCCTGATCCTCGCCTCGGAACTTTCCTATCCGCTCTGGCGCTCGATCGAACTGCTGCAGTTTGTGCAGCGGCCATTCAGATTCCTGGCCACGGCCACATCCATTTTTCCCGTCGCTTTGCTCGTTCTCGCCTTGCGAATGCAAAGGGCAGGCGGGCTGTTGCGGAAGAGGGCCGAGGTCTTGACTGCCGTCTTGACCCTGGCCTGTGTCGTGACGGTGTCCCTCTTGCAGATCCGATCCGCAGCAATCGTCAAGTCTCGGCCCGATCAGCAGGTTGCGACCACGCAAGCGTTGCGCGGCGAGGTCTATTTCACACCGGAACACCTCTACCGCGGCGCCGGCCCCGCATGGAGCACGTACCTCGACGAAGGTGGCTGGGCGGGGGAATGCGAGCGAGAGGGTGCCATCTGCGAAGCGCAGCACATTTCGCCCGAGCACTTCGTCTGGAAGGTCGCGCTGTCCAAACCCGCGCGATTGTCCTTTCCGCTCATCGCGTTTCCCGGATGGTCCCTGGACCTGAACGGGACGCCGATATCGCGGACCTACGACGCGGCATCCGGCCTTGTTCGCATCGACCTGCCACCGGGGGAGAGCGCGTTGACGGCGCAGTGGCGGCAATTGCCGGAACAGCGGACCGGAAAGACGATTACCGTCGCGGCGCTCGTTCTTCTGTCCGGTCTCTGGTGGATCGGCCGGCGTCCGCCGCGGCCAAGTGCAGTCCCGCACACATCCGGCGCGACGGCGACCGGTTTGGTGAGCCCCCCAGACAGACCGGCGTGACGAAAACGGGCGATGCCAATGGAAAAGGGCGGAGCTTTCGCCCCGCCCTCTCCGAATTCCGATCCGTCCTGAAATCAGGCCAGAGCGAGGTTCGTCGCCGATTCACGGCCGTCACGGCCGGCTTCGATGTCGAAGGTGACCTTCTGGCCGTCCTTCAGTTCGCGGATCCCAGCGCGCTCAAGCGCCGAAATGTGCACGAACACGTCCTTCTTGCCCCCATCGGGAGCAATGAAGCCGAAGCCTTTGGTAGAATTGAACCATTTCACGGAGCCCGTAGCCATCGTGATATCTCCTGTCTTTTACCGCCCACACAGCGTGGCGGCCCGGCGCAGTCAGTCAGCAATCGAAAAACTGAGGCCGAAAACGGAGACAGCGGTCGATAGAGGTAACGTCGCAGCTTCTATATGGACGGAATCGGGCAATTTCGCAAGCCCCGACGCGGCATTACGCCGCGCCGGGCGATTGTTCGCTCAATTCGCGCCGAGGTTCTTGATACGCCCCTCGACGCCGACGGTCACCTTTCCGGTGGACGCGATGTATTCGATCACGTCGTTCGCCATCAGGTTCCCATTGGCGGCGTTGACGATCACCTTGCCGCCGCCGAGCGCGCTGTAACCGTCGCCTCCGCCGAGCATGTAGTCGTTCGTGGCAACGCGGTAGAGCTTGTCCATCTCGATCGGCGCGCCGCCAACCATGACCTCCGAGACACGCGAGCCGGCGGGCGCGGACGGATCGAATGCGAAGGACATGCCCGAAACCTGCGGGAAACGGCCCGCCCCCTTCTCGACCTGGCTTACGCCGTTCTCGAGCGCCGCGAGGATCTGCGATCCGGGAAGTTCGGTCACCACCGTGACGTTGCCGAACGGCAGTTCGGTCAGGATATCCCGACGGGTCAGGACGGTGCCGGCATCGTAGGTCCGGTCGGCGCGGATCCCGCCGCCATTGGTCAGCCCGATATCGGCCCCGGTCGCGGCGCGCATGGCGTCGGCGATCAGGTTGCCCACCGCCGATTCCTCGGCCCGCACGACATTACGCCGGGAATCGAGCGACACGTCGGTCGTGCCGATCTCGACGTTCAGGCTCTCGTCGAGCTTGGCCGACAACTGGTCGACGACCGCCTGCGTCTCGGGATCCGGCACCACGTTCGCGGTGTCGATGAAGCGGAAGGCCGGAACCCAGTCGATGGTGCGGTTGCCGTCCTTGTCGGCGCCGATCTCGACCGTCAGATCGACAGGCGACAAGAAGCGCGCATCCTCCGACGTCTCGACATAGGCCGTGATGCCGTCATAGGAGGTGGCGTAGGAGTGATCGTCGCCCGACAGGATGAGGTCGAAGGCATGGCTGGCGATCAGCGCGCGGTCGTAGGTCACGTCGGCCTGCACCACGCCGACGACGATGTCGGCACCATCGGCGCGCGCCTGCTCGGCCGCAGCGATGCCCGTATCTACGGTGGGAAGGAACTTCAGGTCTCCCGGGCTCGACGTCTCGGGCGTGGTGTCGTGCGCGACCGGGATCAGCGCCACCTTCACGCCTCCCACGTCCTTGACCATCACCCCGCCGAGCCCGTCGATGGGCGAGCCGTCGGCATTGGTGATGTTGATCGCCGCCCACGGGAATTTTGAAGCCTTCATCTTTTCAAAGAAATTCTCCGGCCCGAAATCAAACTCGTGGTTGCCGGGAACCGCGATGTCGAAGGGCACGATATTGGTCAGGTCGATGGTGTTCTGCCCCTTGTCGAAGCCCGACAGCAGAGAGGGCGAGAGCATGTCGCCGTCAAAGACGTAAAGCGTGTTCGGATTGGCGGCGCGTTCTGCCTTGGCCACTGCGTTCAGCCGTGCGAACCCTCCCCGCCCGTCCTCTTCCGTAAAAGCGTAGGCGTCGCCGACGCCGAGGATCGTCAGCTTGACGGTTTCTGCGAACGACGGCGCAGAAAGGACCGTCAGGGCGCTCGCGCCGAGCAGCATCGCCGCAATACGACGTGTACGGACTGTCATGGATGGAATCTCCTTTCGCTGGGTATGCACCGAGACTGCGTTCCTGACAGCGGTGTGTCAAAGTCATTCGGCACCGATTTGGCGCGGCGAGCCGATCGGCCACCGCGACTCGGCCATTGACCGGGCGCAATCGGCGGGGCATCACCGGCGCATGCTGATCTTCAAGATCTTCCGCCGCCCCGAATGGGATGCTTTCAAGACCGCGGGCCAGACGCTCGGCGCGCCGGTCGACCTGGCCGACGGCTTCATCCATTTCTCGACCGCGCCCCAGGTCGCCGAAACGGCCGCGCGGCATTTCGCATCCGAAAGCGACCTCGTTCTGGTGGCGTTCGAGGCGAGCGCGCTCGGTCCCGAGCTGAAATGGGAAGCGTCGCGCGGCGGCGCGCTCTTCCCCCATCTCTACCGAAGCCTCCGGCTCGACGAGGTAGTCTGGGACAAGTCGCTGCCGCTCGGTGCGACCGGCCACATCTTCCCCGAGGGCGTGCTGTGAGACTGATCGAACGCGCGGGCCTTTGTGCGCTGCACCGGCTCGATCCCGAGGTCGCGCACGGGCTTTCGTTGAAAGCGCTCGGCGCCGGGCTCGTGCCGCTCCCCGGCCCCGTCACGACGCCGCGCCTTGCGACCACGGTCGCGGGGCTGCGCCTGCCCAATCCCGTCGGCCTCGCCGCCGGATACGACAAGAACGCTGAGGCGGCGGGCGCCCTCGTGCGCGCGGGCTTCGGCTTCATCGAGCTTGGCGCGGCCACCCCGCGCCCCCAGCCTGGCAACCCGAAGCCCCGGCTCTTCCGTCTGACCGAGGACCGCGCCGTCATCAACCGGTTCGGCTTCAACAACGATGGTGCGGACGCCATCGCGCGCCGCCTCGCCCGCGTCAGCCACAGTGTTCCGATCGGCATCAATCTCGGTGCCAACAAGGATGCCGCCGACCGTGCCGCCGATTTCAGCACGGTTCTCTCGATCTGCGGACCCCATGTCGATTTCGCCACCGTCAATGTCTCCTCGCCCAACACCGAGAAGCTGCGCGAGCTTCAGGGCAAGGCCGCGCTCTCGGCGCTTCTCGCGGGGGTTCTGGCGACCCGCGAAGGTCTTGCAAGTCGCATCCCGGTCTTCCTCAAGATCGCTCCCGACCTCAACGAAGCCGAGTTGGCCGATGTGGCCGAGGTGGCGCTCGCCTCCGGCATCGACGCGGTGATCGCCACCAACACCACGCTGGCGCGCGATGGCCTGACAAGTCGGCACAGATCCGAGACCGGCGGCCTCTCCGGCGCGCCGCTCTTCGAGAAATCAACTCGCGTGCTGGCCCGTCTTTCCCGGTTGACCGAGGGACGCCTGCCGCTCATCGGTGTCGGCGGGATCGGATCGGCCGAGGACGCATACGCGAAGATCCGCGCCGGTGCGTCGGCCGTGCAGCTCTATTCGGCGATGGTGTATCAGGGCCTGTCGCTGGTCGGCGATATTGCGACGGGCCTCGACGCGCTCCTTGCCCGCGACGGGTTCGAGCATGTCGCCGAGGCGGTCGGCACCGGACGAAAGGACTGGCTGTGACCACGATCTGGCACAATCCCCGCTGCTCGAAATCGCGCCAAACCCTCGCCCTCCTCCATGAGCGCGGACTGTCCCCCGTAATCCGCCTCTACTTGCAGGACCCGCCCTCCGAAGCGGAGCTTCGCTCCGCCCTTGCTGCCCTCGGCCTGCCGGCCCTCGGGCTGCTGCGGACGGGCGAGGCGCTCTTCAAGGAACTTGGCCTGACAACGGACATGGACGAGGCCACCCTCATCGCCGCGATGGCCGCGCATCCGTCGCTCATCGAACGTCCGCTCGTTCTCCATGATGGCCGCGCAGCGCTTGGCCGCCCGCCCGAGGCCGTGCTCGACCTCTTCTGAGCTTCTTATGCTGCAAAATACCTCGGGAGGCGCCGCGCCGGCGGCGACAGAGGCAGCGCCCCTTTCGGCCATTCGTCGAAACGCCCTACCCGGCCGCAGTCTCCGCCCGTCGGTAGAGCACCGCCATCGTCGCCCCCCGCGCCATGTTCAGCACCATCAAGGCCGCCCAGAGCCCGTGATTGCCGAACAGCGCCGGCAGGATTAACAGCGCCCCTATATAGACTGCGACAGACACGATCATCGCGTTGCGCATCTCGCGCGACAGGGTGGCCCCGATGAAGATGCCGTCAAACATCCAGCTTGCGATCCCAATAACGGGCGCGACGACCACCCAGGGCAGAAGACCGCGCGCCGTGACCCGGACGTTCGGTTCCGTCGTCATGAGATCGATGAGCATCGGCCCCGCGACCCAGAAGGTGAGCCCCAGGGCGAATGCCCCGCCAATGCCCCACTGGCTCGTCACGACCGAGGCACGGCGCACCGACGCCACCGACCGCGCACCCACCGCCTGGCCCACGAGCGATTCCGCCGCGAAAGCGAACCCGTCGAGGCCGTAGGCGGTGATCTCCAGAAATTGCAGCAAGACCTGGTTGGCCGCCAGCGTCACGTCGCCATAGCGCGCACCGAGGAAGACGAAGGTGGTGAACGACGCCTGCAGGATCACCGACCGGATCATGATGTCGCCGTTGACCTTCATCATGCGCGCGATCCGTGCACGATCGAAGACCCGGGCCCAGTCACGCCATTGTCCGCCCGCGAAAGCCGGCCGGCAAAGCCACAAGCCCAGCGCCAACCCCGTCCATTCGGCGATCAGCGTCGCGACGGCCACCCCTTCGATGCCCCAACCGAAGCCGAGCACGAACAGGAAGTCGAGCCCGATGTTGAGCCCGTTCATCCAGAGCTGGAGCATCAGGACGCTGCGCGTCCGCTCGACCGCGATCAGCCAGCCGGTGACGGCGTAAAGCGCGATGGTCGCCGGCGCGCCCCAGATGCGGATGGCGAGGTAATCGCGCGTCAGCGCCTCCACCTCGGCCGAAGCGGGCGCGAGCGCGAAGGCAGCCCTGAAGACGGGCGCCTGCAACAGGACGAAGATCAGCCCCCCGGCCACGCCGATCATCAGCGCCCGCATCAAGATCGCGCCGGTCTCAGCGGGATCCTTCGCCCCATGCGACTGCGCGACGAGGCCTGACGTGCCCATCCGCAGGAAGCCGAAGATCCAGTAGATGGCGGCCAGCATCACCGCGCCCACGCCCACCGCGCCGATGGGCGCGGCTTGTCCCATCTGTCCGATCACGCCGGTATCCACGGCGCCGAGAAGCGGTACCGTGGCGTTCGACAGAACAATCGGCAGCGCTATCCTCAGGACGCGCCGATGCGTGATCTCAGCCATCCCGCGAGATGTCCCGTTCCGGCATTAGGAAATGTCCCGTTCCCTGCGCGAAAAGGCGCGACCGGTTGTCCTGCCATGCCTCGACATGGACGCTCGCGTAGCGCCGGCCCGAGCGGTTCACCCGTGCCCGCGCATAGGCGTCGCGCGGCAGTCCGGTGCGCAGGTAGTCTACGGTAAAATCGATGGTCTTCGGCAGGCGCGGCAGATGATCGGGATCAAGCTTCCGCGGATCCAGCTTGCCGCTCTCCATCTCCTCCCAGACCAGCGACCAGCTCAGCTCGATGATCGCCGCCACTTCAAGGAAAGCCGCCGTCACCCCGCCATGGATCGCCGGAAGCATGGGGTTGCCGATCAGCTTGTCGTCAAAGGGCAGAATCGCCGTCAGCTCGTCGCCGCGGCGGTCGAACTCGATCCCGAGGAACTGGATGTAGGGCACGCCGTGGACCAGCGCCTTCAGCGCCGCGTCGCGCCGTTCCTTCACGACCTGGACCGGCTCGGGCTTCGCACGCGGGCTCATGCCTTTGCCTCTGGCGCACGTTCGAGCGTGAAGGCCCCCGTCGCGGTTGCCACCGGGCGATCGCCATCGGCATCATGCGCCGTCGCCCGCACGAACGCGACCGAGCGGGTGACGTGATAGCATTCGGCCCGCGCCGTGATCCGGTCCCCGGGCCGCGCGGGCCGCATGTAGTCGATCCTGAGGTCGATGGTCGCCGTGCCGATGGCGCCGGTCGGATGGCTCATCACCGCCGCCCCGCCGCAGGTATCCATCAGGGCCGAGACCGCGCCGCCATGGATCACCCCGGTCTGCGGATCGCCCACGAACCGCAGATCATAGGGCATGGAGATCACGGCGATTCCGTCCTCCAGCCTGTCGAGCGTCATGCCGAGCGCTTGCGAATGTGGGATCGCTTCGATGAACTGTCGCGCGGCTTTTCGCTTCCTGTCGTCCATGGCCCCTGTTCCGTCGCCGAAGGTCGGCAGATTTATTGGCTCTTGCCAAAGCCGCCGCAAGTGCTAACTTCGATAGTTGATAATCATTCTCAATTGCAAAAAATGTCTGATACAAACGCCACCTCCGCAGTTGCCCTTCCGATCGCCGTTGCCGGCCCCGGTCCGATCCGACCGCGCCGCCTCTTTCTGGCCGCGATCCTCGCCGCCCTCGCTTTCGCGCCGGGTGAGCTCGGCGCATTGACACGCAGCCTGATGCAGGACGCGTTCGTTCAGGTGTCCGCCTTCGTAGCGGCGACGCTTCTGCTTTTTTACGGGCTGGAAAAGCTTTTTCGGTTCGACCTCGGACTGGCCATGGGCCGGGCGCGGGCGATGCAGGTCCCGCTGGCGGCGATCCTCGGCGCAACACCGGGTTGTGGCGGCGCTGTCGTGGTGGTCGCGGCCTATGCCTCTGGCAAGGTCGGTTTCGGCGCTGTGGTGGCAACGCTGACCGCAACGATGGGCGATGCGGCCTTCCTGCTGATCGCAACGCGGCCGGACGCCGCACTCGTGCTTCTGCCGATGCAACTGGCGGTCGGCATCCTTGCCGGCTGGATGATCGACCGTTTCGTAACGGCCGACTACCGGCCGCAGGCCGGTGCGTGCGATCTGGCGCCCCGGATCGGTGCAATGCGGATGCGCGATCTTGCCTACCTTGCCATGGTGCTTCCGGGCCTGATCGTTGGCGCCGCCCAGATCGGCGGGATCACCGTGGACCGCCTGTTGGGCGTTCCGGTCGCCTGGATCGCGCTGACCGGGATTTTCACCGGCCTCGCGATATGGGCCGTCTCGCCGGTTTCGGCCATGACCAACGCCGCCGACGGCCCGGTAACGCGGATGGCCGAGGAAACCTCGTTCATCTCGATCTGGGTCGTCATCGCATATCTCGTTTACGACTATGCCGACGCCTATGCCGGGCTCGACCTCAAGGCACTCTTTCAAAGTGTCGCACCGATACTGCCGCTGGCGGGCGCCGCAGTAGGCTTCATTCCCGGTTGCGGCCCGCAGGTTCTCGTCGCGACGATGTACATCAATGGCGCAATCCCGTTCTCGGCCCTCGCCGCCAACGCGATCTCGAATGACGGTGACGCGCTGTTTCCGGCGATCGCGCTCGCACCTCGCGCGGCGATCATGGCGACGGTATTTTCCGCCCTCCCCGCCCTGATCGTCGCCTACAGCCTCTATCTTTTCGCGCCCGGCTTTCTGAACTGACCGGTGACGCAACCAAGTTGTGCCAACCCGCCTCCGGCGCTAGGTTTCGCGGAGGAGGATCGCCATGCCCGACGAGCCGATCAGCTTCAAGGAAATGTGCACTCGGTTCGACGTGACGCCACGAACCCTGCGCTATTACGAGTACATCGAGCTGCTCTCGCCGATCAAGGAGGGACGCGCCCGGTACTATGGCCCGCGCGAAGTTGCGCGGATGACCCTGATCCTCCGTGGCAGACGTTTCGGCTTCAGCCTCGAGGAGATCCGCCAATGGCTCCTGCTCTACAATCAGAAGGGCACGCGAGAGCAGTATATGGTGTGGATCGACCTCGCGAACCGTCAGCTCGAAGCACTCGAAAAGCAGCGGGCCGAGCTGGACGAAACCATCCGCGACCTGAAAGCGCTTCGCGACAAGACGGCCGAGTCGCTCTGAAAGCGGGGATGCCGCAGCCCTGTTCGCTGCCCGCTCCGCGAAGTCATAAAATGTCGCTTACCTAGCGTCATCCATTACGGACATTACGTCATCCCGGCCGTGACGCCACGTTACAGTGACGTGCACGTCAACTTCCCTTGTAAGCTGAGATCGAACCGACGATCTGCCCTGCCATGACGTTACGACAACCCATGGAGGGTCCAATCATGAGTGACCAAGTTATGACGATCCGCGAAATGTGCGACACCTACGACGTGACCCCCCGCACGCTTCGTTTCTACGAATCGAAAGAGCTTTTGTTCCCGATCCGCGAGGGTCAGAAGCGGCTCTTCACGCGCCGCGACCGCGCGCGGCTGAAGCTTATCCTGCGTGGCAAGCGGTTCGGCTTCAGCCTCGAGGACATCCGCCAGCTTCTCGACCTCTACGATCTGGGCGACCAGCAGAGGACGCAGCTGGAAAAGACGATCATCCTGGCGCGCGAACGGCTAGCCGAAATGCAGCGCCAGCGCGACGATCTCGACCTGACGATCGCCGAGCTCGCCGAACAGATCATGCAGGGCGAGAAGACACTCGCCGAGTCCAGCCAGACTGCAGCCTGAGACCACCGAGGGAGACCAGACAATGCCGAGTTACACCGCCCCGATCCGCGACATACAGTTCGTTCTGAATGAGGTGCTGGACGTCGCGGCCAGTGACGTGCCCGGCTATGCGGAACTCGAACCCGACTTCACCTCTGCCGTGCTGGAAGAGGCGGGCAAGATCGCCCGTGACGTCCTGGCCCCTCTGAACGCCTCGGGCGACGTCGAGGGCTGCCGGCTGGAGAACGGCGTCGTCTATACGCCGAAGGGCTACAAGGACGCCTTCGCGGCGATGAAGGAAGGCGGCTGGAACGGTCTCGACCTGCCCGAGGAATATGGCGGACAAAACATGCCCTACCTCATGGGAACGGCCGTGGGCGAGATCTTCGTCTCGGCCAACATGGCCTTCAACATGTATCAGGGCCTGACCCATGGTGCGATCTCGGCGATCCTCGCGCACGGGACCGGGGCGCAAAAGCAGACCTACCTTCCGAAGATGGTCTCACTCGACTGGACCGGCACGATGAACCTGACCGAGCCGCATTGCGGCACCGACCTCGGGCTTCTCCGGACCAAGGCCGAGCCGCAGGCGGACGGCAGCTACAAGATCACCGGCCAGAAGATCTTCATCTCGGCCGGTGACCATGACCTGAGCGAGAACGTGATCCACCTCGTCCTCGCCAAGGCGCCGGGCGGCGGCGAGGGAACGAAGGGCATCTCGCTCTTCATCGTGCCCAAATTCCTCGTGAACGAGGATGGCTCCCTCGGCGCCCGCAATGCGGTCTCGGTCGGCAAGATCGAAGAAAAGATGGGCATCCACGGCAACGCGACCTGCGTCATGAACTACGACGGCGCGACCGGCTACCTGCTGGGCGATCTGCACAAGGGCATGCGCAACATGTTCACGATGATGAACGAAGCTCGCCTCGGCGTCGGACTGCAGGGCTATGCCCAGGGCGAGGCCGCCTATCAGAACGCGGTCGCCTATGCCAAGGACCGTCTCCAGGGCCGCGCGGTTACCGGCGCCGAGAACCCCACGGGTCCTGCCGATCCGCTGATCGTGCATCCGGATATCCGCCGCAACCTGATGGACCAGAAGAGTTTCGTCGAGGGCGCGCGCGCCTTCACCTTCTGGGGTGCCTCGCTCATCGACCGGGCGCACCGGTCGGGTGACGCGGCGGCCGAAGGGCTGATCTCGCTCCTGACCCCGGTCATCAAGGGTTTTCTGACCGACAAGGGGTTCGAGACGGCGGTGAACGCCCAGCAGGTTTATGGCGGCCACGGCTATATCGAGGAATGGGGCATGTCGCAGTTCGCCCGCGATGCGCGGATCACCATGATCTACGAAGGCGCCAATGGCGTGCAGGCGCTCGACCTCGTCGGCCGCAAGCTGGCCGCAGATGGTGGCAAGCACGTGATGGCCTTCTTCGAAATGGTGAAGGGTTTCATCAAGGAGAACGAGGGCGATGAGGCGCTAAAAAAGGACTTCCTCGATCCCCTCAAGGCCGCGTCGAAGGACCTTCAGGCGGCCGGCATGTTCTTCATGCAGAACGGCATGAAAAACCCCAATGCCGCGCTCGCCGGGTCCTATGACTTCATGCATCTCTTCGGCCATGTCTGCCTCGGCCTGATGTGGGGGCGTTCGGCCAAGGCCGCGATGGCCGCGCTGGCGAACGGTGCCGACGACAAGGACTTCTACGAAACGAAACTCGCAACCGGGCGCTACTACATGGCGCGCCAGCTGCCGATGACCGCCACCCACCTCGCGCGCATCCAGTCGGGTGCCGACCTCGTGATGGCGCTGCCCGCCGAGGCGTTCTAAGGTCTGGGGGAGGAAACACTCACGGGATGGCCCCCGCGATCTGCGGGGGCCGACCGCGACACCGGAGGACCGATGCCGAAACGCCTGCGCCTGACCCGCCGCTTCCCCGTCGCCGTGACGAACGACGCCTACCGCTCGCTTACCCGCTTCGCCACCGAAGCCGGAATATCCACCGATGAGGCGTTGACCTTCCTCTTCGAACATTTCGGATCCGTTGTGGATCACGACAACCTGACGCACAGGCTCCGGCTCTTCAAAGCCGAGCTCGAAGACCGCAAGGCGTGAGAGGCGGAGGGGGTGGAAATGAGTATTTTTTCCAAGAAGAAGCAAAAGATGCGCCCCGGACATGACGCCGGCCCTCAAACTTGGGGTGCTTCTCGTCACGACCGGAGCGACTTCTCCTTGGGCGGTCATCGGCACTCCTGCCTGTACCGCAGTGTCGAGCATGGCCAAGGAAGATTAACAAATCCTTGTTCTTCTTGGCCGAAATACTCCGCGGGGGTGTGGGGGCGCGAAGCCCCCACTATGGCGGTCAATCAAGGGAGCGCGAGATGACGGCGAAACTCCACTGCTTCGGCGAAAGCGGCAATGCCTACAAGGCGGCGCTTACCCTTGCGCTGTCGGGCTACGTCTGGAAACCGGTCTTCGTCGATTTCTTCAACGGCGCGACCCGCACGCCGGAATTCCGCAAGCTCAACGTCATGGGCGAGGTGCCGGTCCTTGAGGACGACGGCGAGGTGATCAGCCAGTCCGGCGCGATCATGTACCACGTCGTGGCCCGGACCGGGAAACTCGGCGGCAGCCCGGGCGAGGAGAACGAGGTTCTGCGCTGGGTGCTCTGGGACAATCACAAGATGTCGTCTCAAGCGGGCATGACGCGCTTTTTGATGAACTTCCTGCCCGCAGAGAAGCGCCCGAAGGACGTGATCGATTTCATGCAGGCGCGCCTGAAGAACGCCTATGCCACGCTCGACGCCCATCTCGACGGCCGCAACTGGATCGTCGGCACGGGTCCAACAATCGCCGACATTTCCTGCTGCGGCTATCTCTACTACCCCGAGCCTTTCGGCTTCGACCGCAAGGCCTGGCCGAATATCGACCGCTGGCTCGATGGCATCGCCGCCCTGCCCGGTTGGAAACACCCTTATGACCTGATGCCCGGCAACCCCTCGGATCGGGCCTGAACGGAGGAAACGCAATGAAGTGGATGCTCGTCGCCCTCGCCTACACCGTGACCGCCGACGACGTGCCGCACGAGGTGCGGGTGCATGAAATGCCCTTCGCGACAGAGGCGCTTTGCGAAACCGCGCGCGGCAAGATGGAAGAACAGCTCAGGACCCGCGCGATCACCGTGAAGGCGACCTGCGTTCAGGTAAGCGAATAACCGGAGACGACAATGACCGAAGCTTATATCTACGACGCCGTCCGCTCCCCGCGCGGCAAGGGCCGTGCGGACGGAAGCCTGCATGAAGTCACCTCCGTCGCCCTGTCGGCCAAGGTGCTGAACGCGGTGAAGGAACGCAACAATCTCGACGGCCACGCGGTCGAGGACGTGATTTGGGGCAACGTCACGCAAGTCGGCGAACAGGGCGGCTGCCTTGCCCGTTCGGCGGTGCTGCTTTCCGACCTCGACGAGCGCATCCCAGGCCTCGCCATCAACCGCTTCTGCGCCAGCGGCATGGAGGCGGTGAATCTCGCGGCCAACCAGGTGAAGGGCGGCGCCGGGAAGGCCTATATCGCCGGCGGGGTCGAGATGATGGGCCGCGTCGCGATGGGCTCGGATGGGGCGGCTATCGCCGTAGACCCGAGCCTTGCGATGAAGACCTATTTCGTGCCGCAGGGCATTTCGGCGGACATTATCGCGACCGAGTACGGCTTCACCCGCGACGAAGCCGACGCGCTTGCGGTGGAATCGCAGAAGCGCGCGGCAAAGGCTTGGGAGGACAAGCGTTTCGCCAAGTCCATCGTGACGATCCGCGACCAGAACGGCCTGCCGATCCTCGACCATGACGAATACATGCGGCCGGACACCGACATGCAAGCACTCGGCGCGCTGAAAGCCTCGTTCAAGGACATGGGCGAGGTGATGCCCGGCTTCGATAAGGTCGCGCTGATGAAATATCCGCATCTGGAGCGGATCAATCACATCCACCACGCCGGTAACTCCTCCGGCATCGTGGACGGTGCGGCGGCGGTTCTGATCGGAAACAAGGAATTCGGCGAAGCCCACGGGCTCAAGCCCCGCGCCCGCATCCGGGCGACGGCGAAGATCGGCACCGATCCGACGATCATGCTGACCGGCCCCGTGCCTGTGACCGAGAAGATCCTCAAGGCCAGCGGCATGTCGATCTCCGACATCGACCTCTTCGAGGTGAACGAGGCCTTCGCCGCGGTCGTCCTGCGCTTCATGCAGGCCTTCGATGTCTCGCCCGACAAGGTCAACGTCAACGGCGGCTCGATCGCCATGGGCCACCCTCTCGGCGCCACTGGCGCCATTATCATCGGCACGCTCCTTGATGAGTTGGAGCGCACCGGCAAGGGCACCGGCCTGGCGACGCTCTGCATCGCCTCCGGCATGGGCGCGGCCACGATCATCGAGAGGGTATGATGGGCGTCATCGACCAGAGCAAATGTCCGGTGAAGACCGGTTCGATCTATCCCGAACCCTATGCCTCGCAGATGAAGGGGCGGTCTTCCCTGCGCCTTGGTGACGCGGGCGGACTGACGCAGTTCGGCGCGAACCTCGTCATTCTGGAGCCGGGGGCGAAATCATCGCTCCGGCACTGGCACAGAAACGAGGATGAGTTCGTGATGGTGACCGAGGGCGAATGCACGCTCATCCAGGACCAGGGGCCGACGGTCATGCGGCCGGGCGATTGCGCGGCTTTTCCGGCGGGGGACACGAACGGCCATCACTTCGTCAACCTCTCCGACAAGGTCGCAAAGTTCCTCGTCGTCGGCACCCGCTCGAAGCACGAGGTCGCGACCTATTCCGACGTCGACATGATGGTTGAGATGAAGGACGGCAAGGCGAGCTTCACCTACAAGGACGGAACACCTTGGGAGGGCACGCGGTGATCGTCCGCAAGGGAACCGCCCGCCAGGAATCCGCGACGCCCGAACAGGCAGCGGCGCTTGGCCATTTTCAGGCCGATCTCATCTCCGACACCGGTGGGCTGACCCAGTTCGGTGCCTTCACCGAGACGCTGGCCCCCGGCGCCCGGTCGTCGGACCGGCACTGGCACGAGAACGAGGACGAGTTCCTCTTCATGGTCGCGGGCGAGGCGACGGTGATCGAGGACGACGGAGCGCATGTCCTCGTGCCCGGCGACGCGGCCTGCTGGAAGGCGGGTGTCGCGAACGGCCACCAGGTCGTGAACCGCTCGGGCGCGCCCTGCACCTATCTCATCGTCGGCACGCGTGCCGCCGTCGACCGCGTCCATTACTCCGATATCGACAAGCTCTATACGCGCGAAAACGGCATCGCGACCCGGACGCGCCGCGACGGGACACCCCTGCCATGACAACCTGTGCACCAAAAGTCGAAGGGATGGTCAATCCGCGCGACATTTACCAGACCATGCTCGACTTCGTCTCGGATGCCGTCCTGTCTGGCAATGTCGACCAGTATCTTTCAGCCGTCACGACGCCCTATACGATCCACACCGAGACGAAGCGCTTCGACATGACCGAGGCGGAGGACCTCCGTGCGACCTTCGAATGTCTGTCGCGCGGGTACCGTCGGCAGGGCGTGACGGACTACGTCCGCCTTGCGCGGGAGGCGAACTACGTCACCCGCCACCGCATCGTCGGAACTCACTACACCCATATCATGCGCGACGCCGAACGCATCGCCCCGCCCTATGTCGCGAGCCAGACGCTCCTCTTCGACGGTGACGTCTGGCGGTTCAGCGAGGCGCGCTACGCGATTTCGAACGGCGCGCTGCCGATCGCCTTCCCCATCGCCGGAAGCGAACCCGACCGGCTTCCTTATCACCCGGCAGAGGCCCCGCGGCATGGCTGAGCCGACCGCGCCCCTCGCGACCGACGAATACTTTTCCCGGCAGGGCTGCGCATCGCTCCCTGCTCCATCCGCCAAGGGAGACCTGACATGAGCGATTTTCACTACACGACCGATGCCGACGGCGTCGCCACGATCACGTGGAACGTTCCCGACAGATCCATGAACGTCATGTCGCGCGAAGGTTTCGCACAGGTCAGCGAGATGGTCGACAAGGCACTCGCCGATCCCGCTGTGAAAGGGATCATCCTGACGTCGGGCAAGAAGGACTTTGCGGGCGGCATGGACCTGAACGTGCTCGCATCCATACGGCACGAAGCCGGCGAGAACCCTGCCCAGGCGCTCTTCGACTTCACCATGTCGGGCCACCACATCCTGCGGAAACTCGAACGCGCCGGGCTCGACCCGAAGACCAACAAGGGCGGCAAGCCGGTCGTCTGCGCCATCCCGGGCACCTGCGCGGGCATCGGAACGGAAATCGCGCTCGCCTGCCACCGGCGGATCATGGCGGACAACCCCAAGGCCAAGATCGGCCTGCCGGAAATCCTCGTCGGCCTCTTCCCCGGCGGCGGCGGCACCACGCGCTTCAGCCGGATGGTCGGCGCGATGGCGGCGGCCCCGGTGCTTCTTGAAGGCAAAATGCTGGAGCCCAAGGCGGCAAAGGCCGCGGGGCTGATCGACGAGGTCGTGGCCCCGGAGGACCTTCTGAAGCGCGCGAAGGAATGGGTGCTGTCGGCAACGGATGCCGACATCGTCAAGCCTTGGGACGTGAAGGGCTGGAAGATGCCGGGCGGCGCCCCCTATCACCCGGCCGGGTTCATGACCTTCGTCGGCGCCAACGCGATGGTGCTTGGCAAGACGCAAGGCGTCTACCCGGCCGCCAAGGCGCTTCTCTCGGCGGTGTACGAAGGCGCGCTCGTGCCGTTTGACACCGCGCTGAGGATCGAGGCGCGCTGGTTCACCAGCATTCTCATGAACCCCTCGTCCAGCGCGATGATCCGCTCTCTGTTCCTGAACAAGGAAGCGCTGGAAAAGGGCGCGAACCGCCCCAAGGTCGCCGATCAGACGGTGAAGAAGGTCGGCATTCTCGGCGCCGGCATGATGGGTGCGGGCATCGCCTATGTCTCGGCCAATGCCGGGATCGAGGTGGTGCTGATCGACGCGAAGCAGGAGGCCGCCGACAAGGGCAAGGCCTATGCCGAGGGCATCCTCGACAAGGGCATGAAGCGCGGCAAGGTGACGGCGGAAAAGAAGGCCGACGTGCTTGGCCGGATCAACGCGACAACAGCCTACGAGGCCCTCGAAGGCTGCGACCTGATCGTCGAGGCGGTGTTCGAGGACATGAGCGTGAAGGCCGAGGTAACGGCAAAAGCTGAGGCGGTGATCCCCGACACGGCGGTCTTCGCCACCAACACGTCGACGCTGCCGATCTCGGACCTCGCCAAGGCGTCGAAGCGGCCCGAGCAGTTCATCGGCATCCACTTCTTCTCGCCCGTCGACAAGATGATGCTGGTCGAGATCATCAAGGGCCGCGAGACCGGCGACGTGGCCGTGGCCAAGGCCTTGGATTTCGTGGGCCAGATCAGGAAGACCCCGATCGTCGTCAACGATGCCCGCTTCTTCTACGCCA
>JBNKFC010000340.1:0-22335 GCA_050289105.1 Paracoccaceae bacterium
CCTTACCCGGGCGTGGCTTGAGGAGAACGTGGCCACCAGCGTCCTTTTCGACGTGCGATCGGCCTTCCGCCTGCGGCCCGGCGCCGATCCGCATTTCACACTCGGCTGGGAGTTTCGCGATACCGAGGTCCGTATTCTGAAGACCCTGCCTCCGGTCGAGGAAGGGGCGGGATACGCGACGATCCACGACTATACCTACACGCTCGTCGTCGACCGGGGCTACGTGACCGCGCCCGAGGGCGGCCGGGTCGAGATGGCGGGTTCGGTGATGGAGATTCCAGACCTCAGGATCAAACCGGCACCTGCCCAGTTCACGTTGCGCACCGACAGCACCATCACCGGCGCCCTGTCGCTCCTTGATCAGCCGCCCTTTCAGTTTCTGACGAAATCCGATCGTCCGGTCGATCTGGCCGAAGGCCGTGCCAAGGTCGAGGCAGTGCTCGACTTCGCGCTGGCGCAGAAGGTCCTGCCTGAAGACGTCGACTACCGGGTGACGGCCGTCCTGTCCGACCTGCGTTCGGACAAGATCGCGCCGGGGCGGGTGCTGACGGCGGGGGCGCTCAGGCTGACCGCGACGCGCGCGGGGATGGAGATCTCGGGCCCCGGAACGCTTTCAGGCGTGCCGATAGACGTGACCTGGCGGCAGGAGTTCGGGCCGGAGCAGAAAGGCAAGAGCCATGTGGACGGCACCATCGAGCTGTCACCCCGCGCCCTTGACGCATTCGGGGTCGCCCTGCCGAAAGGAGCCGTGTCGGGGTCCGGCCGGGCGACGATCACACTCGATCTTGCCAAGGGCAAGGCGACGGATTTCGTCCTGACCTCCGACCTCGTCGGCGTCACCCTCCGGATCCCCGAAATCGGCTGGTCGAAGGGGGCCGGCCAGAAGGGCAGATTCGCGATCCGGGGGCGGCTCGGGCAGCCGGCCGACATCGATCGGGTGGAGCTTGAGGCCGCTGGGCTGAACGTCGCCGGCGATCTGGTTCTGACGCCCGATGGCGGGCTCGACGTCGCGCGGTTCGGCACGGCCCGGCTTGGCGACTGGTTCGACGGAAGGGTGGATCTGACCGGACGCGGCAAGGGGCAGGCCGTTGGTGTGACGGTCAATTCTGGCCGGCTCGACCTCAGGCGCGCAAGTTTCGGCCAGGGCAGCGGGGGCTCGGGCGGCCCGATCACGGTGGCCCTCGACCGGCTTCAGATTTCCTCCGGCGTCGCGCTGACCGGATTTCGCGGCACCTTCACCACGCGCAGCGGATTCACCGGTGATTTCAACGGCCGGATCAACGGCGAGGCGCCGATCCGGGGAACCGTCGTCCCTTCGGGCGGGCGCAGCGCCTTTCGTATAACTGCCGAGGATGCGGGCGCGGTCCTGCGCGCGGCGGGCATCTTCACCCGCGGCGTCGGCGGCGCGTTCGAAATGCTGCTGCGGCCCTTGGCGGCGGCCGGCGAATATGACGGGACGCTGACAATCCGCCAGATCCGCGTCGTCGACGCCCCGGCATTGGCCGATCTTCTCGACGCGATCTCGGTCGTGGGGCTTCTGAGCCAGCTCAACGGCCCCGGCATCCTCTTTTCCGATGTGAGCGGCAACTTCCGCCTGACGCCGTCTGCGGTCGAGATCCGCAACGGATCCGCGGTCGGACCCTCGCTTGGGATCTCGGCGGCGGGGACCTATCAAGCCGGGGCCGGGCTGCTCAACCTGCAAGGCACGATCTCGCCGGTCTACCTCTTGAACGGCATCGGCCAGATCTTCTCGAAGAGCCGTGAGGGGCTCTTCGGCTTCAACTACCGGCTGTCCGGGCCGGCCGACGATCCCAAGGTCACGGTCAACCCGCTATCGATCCTGACGCCGGGCATGTTCCGCGAGATATTCCGCGCCGATCCGCCGAAACTGAACCAATGAAGAAGCCCCGATGAAGCTCAGCGATTTCGACTTCGAACTGCCCGAGCGACTGATCGCCACGCGCCCGGTCCGGCCGCGCAGCGCCGCACGGCTTCTGGTGGCCGAGGGCGACTCGATGCGCGATCTTCATGTGAGTGACCTGCCGGAACTTCTCGGGCCCGGGGACCGGCTGGTGCTGAACGACACCAAGGTCATCCCCGCCCGACTTTCGGGGACGCGGACCCGCGAGACGGGGCAGGGGCCGACGACGGCGAAGATCGAGATCACGCTTCTGGAGCCGCGCCCCGACGGACGCTGGTCGGCCCTCGTCAAACCCTTGCGCAAACTCCGCGAAGGCGAGGCGGTCCGGCTCTCGGACCGGCTCTCGGCTCAGGTCGAGCGGATCGGGGAGGGGCAGGCGGAATTGTCCTTCAATCTTTCCGGCTCCGATTTCGATGTGGCCTTGGCCGAGGTCGGGCAGATGCCGCTGCCCCCTTACATCGCCGCGCTCCGTGCGCCTGATACGCAGGATACCGAAGATTATCAGACGGTCTTTGCACGCAAGGCCGGTGCGGTGGCCGCGCCCACGGCTTCCCTGCATTTCGACGATGCCCTTCTGGCCCGGCTCGCGGAGCGGGGCGTCGCCTTCACGCATGTCACCCTGCATGTCGGGGCGGGAACCTTTCTGCCGGTGAAGGTGGAGGACGTGACGACCCACCGGATGCATGCCGAATGGGGCGAGGTGACCGCTACAGCGGCCGAGGAGATCAATGCCACCCGCGCGGCACGCGGGCGGGTGATTCCCGTAGGGACGACGGCGCTGCGTCTGATCGAAAGCGCCGCTGACGAGTCCGGCCGGGTGCATCCGTGGCAGGGTCCGACCGATATCTTCATCTATCCCGGCTATGCTTTCCGCGTGACCGACGGGCTGATGACGAATTTCCACTTGCCGAAATCCACGCTCCTGATGCTCGTTTCGGCGCTGATGGGGACGGAGCGGATGCGGCGCATCTATGCTCATGCCATCGGCAGGGGCTACCGCTTCTTCTCCTATGGCGACGCGTCGCTTCTGTTGCCCGAACGGCGCAATCCGGCGACGCCGGGTCGCGACGGGGCGTGACCATGGCGTCATTTCGGGCCAGACTGGCCGAACCGAAAAAGGGGTCCGACCCATGTTGATCGTGCTGCGTAACTCCTGGTCCCTCCTTCTCGGCATCATGCTCTTGATGGTGGGCAACGGCATGCAGGGCACGCTGCTCGGCATTCGCGGCGGGATCGAGGGGTTCTCGACGGCGCAGATGTCCATCGTCATGTCAGCCTATTTCCTCGGCTTCCTCTTCGGCTCGCGGATGACGCCCGAAATGATCCGGCGGGTGGGGCACGTGCGGGTCTTTGCCGCCCTCGGCTCGATGATCTCGGCGGTGCTCGTGCTCTATGCAGCGGCACCGGACTGGATCGCCTGGGCGGCGATGCGGGTGGTGATCGGGTTTTCCTTCTCCGGCGTCTACATCACGGCCGAGAGCTGGCTCAACAACGCCTCGACCAACGAGACGCGGGGGCAGGCACTGTCGCTCTACATGATCATGCAGATGATTGGCATCATCGCGGCGCAGGCGATGCTGAACATGGGCGATCCGTCTGGCTACATCCTGTTCGTCATTCCTTCGGTTCTCGTCTCGCTCGCTTTCACACCGATTCTTCTGTCGGTCGCGCAGGCGCCTGCTTTCGAAACGACGAAGCGTCTCAGCTTCGCTGCGCTTTATCGCGCCTCGCCGCTGGGTTGCGTGGGCATGTTCCTGCTCGGCGGTGTCTTCTCGGCGCAGTTCGGCATGTCGTCGGTCTGGGGGACGCAAGCCGGGCTCAACGTGCGCCAGATCTCGACCTTCGTGGCCGCGATCTATGTCGGGGGCATGGTCTTCCAGTATCCGATCGGCTGGGCCTCGGACCGGATCGGGCGGCGGATGCTGGTGCTCGGGCTTTCGGCATTGGGCGGCGCGGCGATGCTCTGGGCCGCGGTCTTCGACCTCGGCTTTGTCAGCCTCCTCGTCATCGCGGTTCTGATGGGGGGTATTTCGAACCCGCTCTATTCGCTGCTCGTGGCCTATACCAACGACTTTCTCGACAATGCCGACATGCCCGCCGCGTCGGCCGGGCTGATCTTCATCAACGGCCTCGGGGCCATCACCGGCCCGCTCATCACCGGCTGGATCATGTCGAAGATCGGACCGAACGGGTATTTCCTGTTCATGGGCATTCTCTTCGTCGCGCTGGCGCTCTATGCCGGCTGGCGGATGACCCGCCGGCGCGTTGGCCGCGGCGATCATCCCGGCGCCTTCGCACCGCTGTCGCCGACGGCAAGCGCCCTTGCGGTGGAAGCCGTGATCGAGGCCGCGCAGGAGCAAGGCGAGGCGCCCTCAGCTTAGGGCTGGCAATCTCGCCGCCTTCCTGCAACTCTGGCGGGGATGCAAAAGGGGGGATGCCACAATGTCCGAACCTGAAGCGATCCTCGATTTCTGGCTGAACGAGATCGGCCCGCCAGGCTGGTACCGGGCCGCGGACGAGGTCGATGCCGAGATCCGGGCGCGTTTCCTGGCCACCTGGGAGGCCGCGCGCGACGGCGACCGCGACTACTGGTGCAACGGGCCGCGCGGAACGCTAGCCTTCCTGATCCTGACCGACCAGTTCCCGCGCAACATGTTCCGGGGCGATCCGCACTCCTTCGCGACCGATGTCCAGGCCCGCGCGGCCGGCGAGGACGCGATCGCCCATGGCTGGGACATGGAAGTGGCAGAGCCGGAACGGCAGTTCTTCTACATGCCGATGATGCATTCGGAGGACATCGCCGACCAGGACCGGTCGGTCGCGCTCTTCGAAAGCTCGATGCCCGAGACCGGCGCGTCGAACCTGATCCATGCCAGGGCGCACCGCGAGATCATCCGTCGCTATGGCCGCTTTCCCTATCGCAACGACGCATTGGGGCGGGAAACCACGGCGGAGGAACGGGCGTTCCTGGATGGTGGCGGCTATGGCGCGATCCTGCAGGAGCTTGAAAAACAGGGCTGAGGTCAGCCATGCGCCTGACGCAAGGGGATGCGGCAGCCGACGCATTGCGCGGAATCGAAAAGTAGTTTAATGGCAAACTACTTTTTCTGAGGGAGGAGAGACATGGCTGCTAAGTCATTCGACATGATCGTGATCGGTGCAGGTCCGGGCGGCTATGTCGCTGCGATCCGGGGCGCGCAACTTGGCCTGAACGTCGCGATCGTCGAACGCGAGCATCTCGGCGGCATCTGCCTCAACTGGGGCTGCATCCCCACAAAGGCGCTCCTCCGGTCCGCCGAAGTCTTTCACCTGATGCACCGCGCGAAGGAATTCGGTCTGAAGGCCGACGGGATCGGCTATGACCTCGACGCGGTGGTCCAGCGCTCCCGCGGGGTGGCCAAGCAGCTGTCTGGCGGCATCGGGCACCTGATGAAAAAGAACAAGATCACCGTCTTCATGGGGGCGGCGACGCTCCCGAAGAAGGGCACTGTCGCGGTCAAGACCGACAAGGGGACCGAAGAGCTGACGGCGAAGTCCATCGTCGTCGCCACAGGCGCGCGGGCGCGCGAGCTGCCGGGGCTCGAGGCGGACGGTGATCTCGTCTGGACCTACAAGCACGCGCTGCAGCCGAAGCGGATGCCGAAGAAGCTCCTCGTCATCGGCTCTGGCGCCATCGGGATCGAATTCGCCTCATTCTTCAATACTCTCGGTGCCGACACGACCGTAGTCGAGGTGATGGACCGCGTCCTTCCGGTCGAAGACGCCGAAATTTCCGCCTTCGCCAAGAAGGCCTTCGTCAAGCAGGGCATGAAGATCATGGAGAAATCCACGGTCAAGAAGCTCGACCGTGCCAAGGGCAAGGTTACGGCGCATATCGAGAGCGGCGGAAAGACCGAGACGATGGAGTTTGACACGGTGATTTCCGCGGTCGGCATCGTCGGAAATGTCGAGAACCTCGGGCTCGAGGCGCTCGGCGTGAAGATAGATCGCACTCATGTCGTCACGGACGAGTATTGCAGGACCGGGGTCGAGGGGCTCTATGCCATCGGCGACATCGCCGGCGCGCCTTGGCTAGCGCACAAGGCCAGCCATGAGGGCGTCATGGTCGCCGAACTGATCGCGGGCAAGCATCCGCATCCGATCAAGCCGAATTCCATCGCCGGCTGCACCTACTGCCACCCGCAGGTGGCCAGCGTCGGACTGACCGAGGCCAAGGCGAAGGAGGCCGGATACGAGGTCAAGGTCGGCCGGTTCCCCTTCATCGGCAACGGCAAGGCCATTGCCCTGGGCGAGTCGGAGGGGATGATCAAGACCGTCTTCGACGCCAAGACCGGCGAGCTTCTGGGCGCGCACATGGTCGGGGCCGAAGTCACGGAACTGATCCAGGGCTATGTCGTGGGCCGCAGCCTCGAAACCACGGAAGGCGAGTTAATGGAGACTGTCTTCCCGCATCCGACGCTGAGCGAGATGATGCACGAGGCCGTTCTCGACGCCTACGGCCGCGCACTCCACATCTGATGGGGCAGGGGGCGCAAGGCCCCCTGCGCCTCAGCGGGTGATCGGTCCGCCGGCGGCGTGCCAGTCGTAGAGGCCGCCGATATTGTGGACCTCGCGGTAGCCCATCGCCGTCAGCATCTGCGCCGCCATCTGGCTCCGTGCGCCCGACGCGCAGTAGAGCGCGACCGGCGTATCGACCGACAGTTCGGCGAGGCATTCCGGGCTCGACGGATCGCATTTCATCTTCAACGTCACCAGCGGCACATGGAGCGCGCCCTCGGCCCGGCCGGAGGCGGCGAGTTCATTGCCGTCGCGCACGTCGATCAGCGTCAGTTCGCCCGCCTTCACGCGGACGATCGCCTCTGCCGCGCTCAGGCGGGGAGTGGCGGGTTTCAGGAAATTGAGCATGACTCAGCCCTTTCGCAGCAGGATTTGCCCACATCTGACCCGCGACGGACTTGCTTTCAAGAGGGGGGCATCAAAAACATTCAAAAAAGTGAATTTATTGAATCGGCGCGGGCGGGAATGCCTCAGGATCGTACCATGCGAATGAATATTGCGGTGCGACGCCGGGGCCGCTGCTTTTCGGGTTCCTCGCGGGAGCAAGTTCCTGCTACGTTCTCATTTTCCGGTTGGAGACTCGCCGCCCATGCACTATCTGTTAACCTCTGAATGCGGGGGCAGGGATGGCCGAGCAGAAGTTCATAGAGGTACGCGGCGCGCGCGAGCACAACCTCAAATCCATCGACGTGGATATTCCGCGCGACAAGCTGACTGTGATCACCGGGCTTTCGGGCTCCGGCAAGTCCTCGCTGGCCTTCGACACGATCTATGCCGAGGGTCAGCGGCGCTACGTGGAATCGCTCAGCGCCTATGCCCGCCAGTTCCTCGACATGATGGGCAAGCCCGATGTCGATCACATCTCGGGCCTGAGCCCCGCGATTTCCATCGAGCAGAAGACCACGTCGAAGAACCCGCGCTCGACCGTCGGCACGGTGACCGAGATCTACGACTATCTGCGGCTTCTCTTCGCCCGCGTGGGCACGCCCTACAGCCCTGCCACCGGCAAGCCGATCGAGGCGCAGCAGGTGCAGGACATGGTCGATACCGTGATGGCAATGGAGGAGGGCACGCGCGGCTATCTCATGGCCCCCATCGTGCGCGACCGGAAGGGCGAATACCGCAAGGAATTCCTGGAGCTGCGCAAGCAGGGCTTCCAGCGCGTCAAGGTCGACGGCCAGTTCTACGAGCTTGAGGAGCCGCCGACGCTCGACAAGAAGTTCCGCCATGACATCGACGTGGTGGTCGACCGGATCGTCGTGCGCGAGGGGCTGGAGACGCGGCTCGCCGACAGTTTCCGCACCGCGCTGAACCTCGCCGACGGGATCGCGATTCTCGAAACCGCGCCGAGCGAGGGCGACCCCGAGCGGATTACGTTCAGTGAGAACTTCGCCTGTCCGGTCAGCGGCTTCACCATTCCGGAAATCGAGCCAAGGCTCTTCTCGTTCAACGCGCCCTTCGGCGCCTGCCCCTCCTGCGACGGGCTCGGGGTGGAGCTTTTCTTCGACGAACGCCTCGTCGTGCCGGACGTGACGCTGAAGCTGAAGGACGGGGCCCTTGCGCCCTGGAACAAGGGGAAATCGCCCTATTTCATCCAGACCATCGACGCGCTGGCGAAGCATTACGGGTTCGATGCCCGCAAGTCGTGGAAGGACCTGCCCGAGAAGGTGCAGAACCTGTTCCTCTACGGATCAGGCGAGGAAGAGATCGAGTTCCGCTTCGATGAGGGCGGGCGGGTTTACACGGTGTCGCGGACGTTCGAGGGCTTGATCCCGAACATGGAGCGGCGTTACCGCGAGACCGACAGCGCCTGGGTCCGCGAGGAGTTCGAGCGCTATCAGAACAACCGCCCCTGCCACACTTGCGGCGGCTATCGCCTTCGGCCCGAGGCACTCGCCGTGAAGATTGCAGGCCTCCACGTGGGCGAAGTCGTGCAGATGTCGATCAAGGAGGCCTATGCCTGGATCGACACGGTGCCCGCGAATCTGAGCAAACAGAAGAACGAGATCGCCCGGCTGATCCTCAAGGAGATCCGCGAGCGGCTCGGATTCCTCAACAATGTCGGCCTTGACTACCTAACGCTGGCGCGGAACGCCGGCACCTTGTCGGGCGGCGAAAGCCAGCGGATCCGGCTGGCGTCGCAGATCGGTTCGGGCCTGACGGGCGTGCTCTATGTGCTCGATGAACCCTCCATCGGTCTTCACCAGCGCGACAACGACCGCCTTCTGGGCACGTTGAAATCGCTGCGCGATCAGGGCAACACCGTCCTTGTGGTGGAGCATGACGAAGAGGCGATCCGCGAGGCGGATTATGTCTATGACATCGGCCCCGGCGCCGGCGTGCATGGCGGGCAGGTCGTCGCACGCGGAACGCCGGAAGAGATCGCCGCCGATCCGGCTTCGCTGACCGGGCAATACCTCTCCGGCACGCGCGAAATCGCCGTGCCACGACATCGCCGCGACGGCAACGGCAAGAAGCTGACCGTCGTGAAGGCCACCGGCAACAACCTCAAGGAGATGACGGCGGAGTTCCCCCTGTGCAAGTTCGTTTGCGTGACCGGTGTCTCAGGTGGCGGAAAGTCGACGCTGACGATCGAGACGCTCTACAAGAATGCCGCCCTGCGCCTGAACGGCGCGCGCGAGACGCCGGCGCCCTGTGAGACGATCAAGGGATTCGAGCATCTCGACAAGGTCATTGACATCGACCAGCGCCCCATCGGCCGGACGCCCCGATCAAACCCCGCGACCTACACGGGCGCCTTCACCCCGATCCGCGACTGGTTCGCCGGCCTGCCGGAGGCCAAGGCGCGCGGCTACCAGCCGGGGCGGTTCTCGTTCAACGTCAAGGGCGGGCGCTGCGAGGCCTGTCAGGGCGACGGCGTCATCAAGATCGAGATGCACTTCCTGCCCGACGTCTATGTCACCTGCGAAACCTGCAAGGGCCACCGCTACAACCGCGAGACGCTGGAGATCAAGTTCAAGGGCAAGTCCATCGCCGATGTGCTCGACATGATGGTCGAGGATGCGCAGGGCTTCTTCAGTGCGGTCCCGGCGATCCGCGAGAAGATGGACGCGCTGGTGAAGGTGGGGCTCGGCTATATCAAGGTCGGCCAGCAGGCGACGACGCTCTCGGGCGGCGAGGCGCAGCGGGTGAAGTTGTCGAAGGAGCTGTCGAAACGGTCTACAGGTCGGACTTTGTATATTCTCGACGAACCTACGACCGGTTTGCACTTCGAAGATGTTCGAAAGTTGCTAGAGGTGCTGCACGAATTGGTGGAGCAGGGCAACACCGTCGTGGTGATCGAGCATAACCTCGACGTCATCAAGACAGCGGATTGGATCATCGATATCGGCCCGGAAGGCGGGGATGGCGGCGGTGAGATCGTCGCGGTCGGCACGCCCGAGGCGGTCGCCAAGTCGGAACGCAGCTACACTGGCCGCTATCTCGCTGCGATGCTCGGACCGCGGCGGGTGGCGGCGGAGTGATCTCGGGAAGAGGGGGCGGCCTCGGGGGGCATCGAGCCCCCTCTCGGCCGCGCTGCCGCGGGACGGCATCTTTCCGGCCGCAACGCTCGACCGACGCGGTCCCGTCCCCGCGCTCGTTGTCTCTTGCTGCCTTTTCGGGGCCGGACGATCCCGCCGCGCTGGCTCAGGCCTTTTTCATCGGGCAGGTATTGATCCCGAGGATCGAATAAAGCGGGCAGGTCGACAGGATCCCCGTCGCCAGCGCGACGATGCCGAGCACCAGCGGCACCCAACGCAGGCCCATTCCGGGAGCCAGGTACCACCAGGCGAGAAGGGCGATGCCGAGCAGGATGCGGATCACGCGGTCGATGCCGCCGACATTGGTCTTGAACATGGGTTTCTCCTGATCATCGATCCGGTGTTTTCCGGACCTTACCTTGGTAAGTCTGCCATGCCGCGGGCCTTCGGGTCTGTGACCTCGTCACATTACTCCGCCGCTGCCGCCAGACGCTGCAAGGCTGGCGCGTTCGCGATCCGGACCGAGCCGCGTTCGGTCACGACCCAACCGGCGCGGGCGAAGGCTTCGAGCCGCCGGGACACCACCTCCCGCGCCGAGCCGATCGCCGTGGCGAGGTCCTGGTGCGTGGCGTGGACGGCATTGTCGGTTGCCCGGTCCAGGAGAGCTTCTGCCAGCCGGCTTTCGATGCGCTGGAACGCGACCCGCTCGAGAAGGTGGAGCATTGCCTGCATGCGGATCGCGAAGGCAGAGAAGACGAAGCCGCGAAAGGCCGCGGAGTGTGCCATGAGATCGAGAAACTCGGCCTTCGGAATAAGCACGACCCGGCACGACGTCGCGGCGATCGCCTCGCCGGAATAGGCCTCGCCGCCGAGTAGCCCGAGCGTCGTCTGCACGCAGGACCCGCCGGGTTCGACCGCGTAGAGCAGGATTTCGCGCCCGCTCGGCCCGGTCAGGAAGACCTCGATCCGACCCGACAGCACAACGACGAAGCCTTTGGCGGCCTCGCCGGGGTGAAAGAGCACCGTGCCCCTGTCCAGCGTGGCTGGAACGATCCGCTCAAGCTGGCCGCGCGCTCTCGCGTCGAGCCCCTCGAGACCGACCGCCTCTTCGGTCCAGCCCGTCATTGCGATGTCGTCGGAGTCTGGGGCAGGGCGCGTTCCTTCAGTCGAGAAGTGCGGAAACCGCCCGGATGACGTCCAGCACTTCGTAGGTCTCCTGATCGACGCGCAGAATCTGCCCGTCGATGACATAGTAACGTTCACCGGGGCGCAGCGGGTCAAGCCCGTAGCGGTCGGGATAACGGATCAGGTGATAGTCGTAGTGGTCAATGCGATCGCCACGGCGAAACCGCTCGTGTTCCTCATGCCGGTATTTCTTCGCCTGTCCCGGCGGCACGCAGGCCGGCGACTTCTTGGCGAGGCCCGGCGGGCAGAAGCCGCCGCCCGCATGCACAGGCGCGGCGGCTACGAGTGCGGCCAGGAGGGCGGGCATGAGAAGGCGGTTGCGCCCCTTGCCCTTGATCTGCGTGGCGCGGTCTTTGCTTGTCATCGTCAGTCTCCTTTGTCGTCGAAGTCCTAACGGATCGTCGCCGCCGATGTTCCAAACCTTTTCGTGAGCGGCGGAAATCAGCCGCGATGGCGTTTCTCGAAGCGGGGCAACATTGCCGAGAAATCCATTCCCCTGCCGCCCTCGTTTTCCACGAACGTCTCGTAGAGCAAAGACGCGAGATGGCCCATCGGTGTGTCGGCATCCGTCGCTTCCGCCGCCTGCTGCGACAGCCGCAGGTCCTTCAGCATGAGTTCGGCCGCGAATCCGGGCTTGTAGCCGTTGTCGGCAGGGGATTTCGGGCCCACGCCAGGGGCGGGGCAGTAGGCGTTCATCGTCCAACTGGACCCCGAAGACGTGGAGACGACGTCGAACATCTTCTGACGGTCGAGGCCGAGCTTGTCGGCCAGCGCGAAGGCCTCGCAGGTGGCGATCATGGTAACGCCGAGGATCATGTTGTTGCAGATCTTCGCGGCCTGACCGGCGCCGGATTCTCCGCAGTGGACCGCCTTCTGGCCCATCACGTCGAAGAGGGGCTTCACAACCGCGAAGGCCTTTTCAGTGCCCCCCGCCATGAAGGTGAGCGTGCCGGCCGCCGCGCCGCCGACGCCGCCCGACACCGGTGCATCGATGGCCAGAACGCCCGCCTTCGCAGCCTGATCGGCCACCGCGCGGGCGCTTTCGACGTCGACCGTCGAGCAATCGCACAGGACCGCGCCCTTCTTCATGGCCGGGATGACCTCTTCGCTGACCGACCGCAGGATGGCGCCATTCGGCAGCATGGTGATGACCACGTCGGCGTCCTTCGCGGCGCCCGCAGCGCTGATCGCGGAATGAACGCCGTCGGGCATCGGCGCGTGGGTATCGAACCCGGTCACGTCATGGCCGGCGGCGACAAGGTTCTTCGCCATCGGCGCGCCCATGTTGCCAAGCCCGATAAATCCGATCTTCATGGTCTCAGTCCTCCCCGAATGTCAGCGCCTCGGCCCCCAAGGGCATCAGCATCCTTGCCACATCGACTGCCGGCACTGCCTCCGGCCCCGCATGGCGCCAGCGCGGATTGCGGTCCTTGTCTATGATCGCCGCGCGAATGCCCTCGATGAAGTCGGCATGTTCCATCGCACGATAGGTGAAACGGTACTCCATCTCCAGCGCCCGGCGCAGGGTCGGATTGCCGCGCAGGCGGTGGATCATCTCGACGGTGCATGCCGCCGAGAGGGGGGCCGCGCGGCCGATCGCCTTCAGCGCCTCTGCGGCGAAGGCGCTCTCGCCGTGTTTCAGAGACCGGACGATATCGCCAAGCGTCTCGCCGCCGAAATGCGCGTCGATCTCTGGGCGGAGACGTGCGAGACGGCCCTCCGGCGCATCTTGAACACAATCGCCCACCGCGTCCGGATCTCCGGTTTCAATAAGCCGCGCCTTCAGCGCCTCCCATCCGGATTCGGGAACGAAATGGTCGGCAAAGCCGGCGAGGATCGCATCCGCCGGTCCCATCCGCGCACCGGTTGTGCCGATGTATTCGCCGAGCCGCCCCGGCGCGGTGGCAAGGAAGAACGAGCCGCCGACATCGGGCACGAGACCGATTCCGCATTCCGGCATCGCGATCTGGGCGCTTTCGCCGACGATCCGGTGACTGCCATGGCAGCCGACGCCGACGCCGCCGCCCATGGTGAAGCCTTGGAGGAAGCTGACGACAGGCTTGGGATATTCCGCGATCCGCGCGTTCATCCGGTATTCGTCGAACCAGAACTTGCGGCCATAGGAATAATCGCCCTTCGTGCCGGTCGCATACATCTCGGCGATGTCCCCGCCGGCCGAGAAGGCACGGTCGCCTTCCGCGTCGAGCAGGACAAGCGCCACTTCGGCATCGTCGCGCCACGCGATCAGGGCGGCGTCGATCTGGCGGCACATCTCGTAGGTGATCGCATTCAGCGCCTTGGGCCGGGTCAGCGTGATCCGCCCCGCGCGCCCCTCCTTCCGGATGTCGATATCCGCCATCAGCCCCTCTCTGCCAGAAGCGCACGGGCGGTGATCAGCCGCATGATCTCGTTCGTGCCTTCGAGGATCTGGTGCACGCGCAGGTCGCGCACGATCTTTTCCACCCCGTAATCGGCGAGGTAGCCGTACCCGCCATGCAGTTGCAGGCACTGGTTGGCCACGTCGAAGGCGTTGTCGGTGACGAGCATCTTGGCCATCGCACAGAACTTGGTGGCGTCCGGAGCCTTGTTGTCGAGCTTCCACGCCGCCTGGCGAAGGAAGGTCCGCGCCGATTGCAGCTTCACCTCCAGCTCCGCGAGCCTGAACTGCAGCGCCTGGAACTGGTCGAGCGTCTTGCCGAAAGCCTTGCGCTCGCCCATGTAGGCGAGTGTTGCGTCGAGTGCGGCTTGCGCCCCGCCGAGCGCCGAGGCGGCAATATTCAGCCGCCCGCCGTCGAGCCCGGCCATCGCGTAGGCAAAGCCTCTGCCTTCCTCGCCGATCAGGTTGTCCGCCGGCACGACGCAGTCGTCGAACTGCACCTGCGCCGTGGGCTGGGCACGCCAGCCCATCTTGTCCTCGAGCCCGCCGAAGGACAGGCCGGGCGTTCCGTCCTCGACGATCATGGCCGAGATGCCCTTGGGTCCATCCCCTCCCGTGCGGACCATGGTCACGTAGACATCCGAATAGCCGCCGCCCGAGATGAAGGCCTTGTTGCCATTCAGCTTCCAGCCGTCGTTCGTCCGCTCGGCCCGCGTGCGCAGGGCCGCCGCGTCCGAACCGGAGCCGGGCTCGGTCAGGCAGTAGGAAAAGACCTTATCCATCGAGGTGAGCTTGGGCAGCCACCTCGCCTTGATCTCGTCAGAGCCGAACTTGTCGATCATGCCGCCGCACATATTGTGGATCGACAGGAACGACCCGACGGCCGGGCAGGCCATCGCCAGCGCCTCGAACACGAGGGTCGCGTCGAGCCGGGACAGGCCCGAGCCGCCGTATTCCTCGCTCACATAGATGCCGCCGAGGCCGAGCTCTGCGACCTTCGGCCAGAGGTCCTTTGGGATCGTGCCGGCCCTTTCCCAGTCCCGCGCATGGGGGGCGATGTGTTCGGTTCCGAAGGCCCTCGCCATGTCGAAAATGGCGTCCTGTTCCTCACTCAACGCGAAGTCCATGTGTCCTCCCGGTCGCGGTGAAAGCCTGAATTGAACGTTTGTTAAATTCGAACTGTTTCAAGAGTTTTTCAAGCCCCGGAACGCGCCGGAGCGCGAATCGAGTGCTGCCCCGGCCGTCGCCCGAAGTCGGGGGCGGACGACACATTATCGCCATAATCGCAACGAATTTGCCCAAAAGCCACGGACTGTTTAAGGCCGTAATTGTTATCTTTTCTTCAATAGGTTGAGTGCCATATGGCCATGCGATTGCTCTGGCGGGCGTCGCGCGAATTGTGGTAAGAAGATGGCAGGACCGGTGGGGTCTTGGTGGAGTATCTAGCATGTTTATGAAATCGATCGCGGGCGCAGCGGTGCTTGCGGTTACGTTGGTCGTGTCTGCCGCACAGGCCGCGACCTACAATTTCGTTGGCGTAACCTCGAACAGCGCGACCAACGTCAATACCGGCCAGTCCCAGCTTTCCGTCGACGTGATCGACAGCGGCTCGGGAACGGTCTCTTTCACCTTCAACAACTCGGGGCCGCTTGCCTCCTCGATCACCGATGTCTACTGGGACGATCAGGCTGGTGTTCTTCGCCGCATGGGCAGCATCACCGGATCGACCGGCGTTGCCTATTCGCAATTCGCCTCGCCCGGCAACCTGCCCGGCGGCAGTTCGATCGGCTTCTCGGTCAGCCCGACCGGCGCTTCGGCCGACAGCAACTCGGGCCCCGGCGGCGTCATGAACAACGGCGTGAACCCGGGCGAATGGCTGACCATCGTCTGGTCGCTGGTCGGCGGCACCACGTTCAACGACGTGCTGGCCGCTCTGAACCTGGGTGGCGACCAGGCGGGCTCGCTGCGGATTGGCGTCCATGTCCAGGGGTTCTCGAACGGTGGTTCGGAATCCTTCGTCAACGGCACGCCGGCCCCGGTTCCGGTGCCCGCCGCGGGCCTGCTCCTGGCCGGTGGGCTTGGCGCAATGGGACTGATGCGGCGGCGCCGCAAGGCCTGATCGATCTGCGCCACAATGACCTGATGAGGGAGGGCGGTGCCCTCCCTTTTCGTTCGCGATGTCCGTAGCCGGGCGCGCTTGGGGCCGGTTGCCACAATCTCTCCAGAATCGTTCCGAACAAAAGACACGACACGAAGATACGACGCCCCCGAAGGGGCTGTGCCATCATGGTGCGGCAAACGGTGGACTGGATGCGTATCGGTAGTTTCCTGAAATCGGCTGTGCTTTCGGCCGTCATGTTTGGCGCTTCGGCCCTGGCGGCGCAGGCGACAACGTTCAACGGAATTTTCTCGCTCAGCGGCAGCGCGTATGTGGAGCCGGGACTTGTCATCGATACGTCGGTGCGGTCCGGGACGATGGGTTTTACCCTCGATGTCGGCGATAGCGTCACGTTTGACCTTTTCGACATCTGGGACACCGAGCGGCGGGTGAACGGCAACAACACGCGGCAAAGCTCGCTTGTTGCGGATTTCACTTTCGCCTCGCTGGGGACCAGCGGAACCGCGACTGGAACGACGGCCGGGCACGCAACGAACCCGCAATACGTGTCGCTCGTCTGGGGTGGGCCGGTGATGCTCAACTTCGGGAATGGCGGGCTTCTCTCGATCGCGTTGACCGATGAGCAGTTCGCTTTCGGCGTCGGAGGCCTGAATGTCGGTGCAGCGGGTGGGGCGACGGTCCAGGCCATCGCGACATACATCGCCGCGCCGGTGCCGCTGCCGGCCTCGGGTCTTCTGCTTGTGGCTGCGATTGGCGCGGCCGCCGTGCTGCGCCGGCGTCGCAACGCTGCCTGACACACCGATACGACGGGATCGAAGGGGAGGGCGACGCCCTCCCTTGTTCGTTTCAGAGATCGGCGTGGAATTCCTCGATGAGATGCGCGACGACCGCCCGCATCGAGGTCTCCTCATCGTCGCCTGCCTCGAGCGCGTCGATCCTCACTGCGCGCTGCTGGTCTGCGCTGGTGCCGGTTTCGGTCAAGCTTCGCAGCGCCTCGATCTCAGCCAGACAGCCGAGCGCCTCCGCGTCCCCGGCGACGAGCGCGATCATTTCGTCCAGTAAGGTGTCGAACTCCACCACCTCCAGCCGGCCAAAGTCGATGAGGCCGCCGGAAATGCCGTAGCGCTGCGCCCGCCAGCGATTCTCGCCGATGAGAAAGTTGTCGTAGAGCCGCCAGCGCTGGTTCGCCCGCATCAGACGCCAGAGCATCCTCGTCAGGCATTGGGTCATCGCGGCAAGCGACAGTGCCCTTTCCAGCCGGGGCGAGACATCGCAGATCCGGCTTTCGATCGTCGGGAACCGGGCAGATGGGCGCAGGTCCCACCAGATCTTCGTCGAATCCTCGATCAGCCCCATCTTCACCAGCGCCGTGACCGCCCGCTCGAACTCCGCCCAGCTCGTGAATTTCGGCGGCAGGCCGGTGCGGGGCAGGTTGTCGAAAACCGTCAGCCGGTAGCTCGCCAGACCCGTGTCGTCACCCTGCCAGAAGGGCGAGGAGGCCGACATCGCCAGAAGGTGCGGCAGGAAATAGGAAAGCTGGTTCACGAGGTCGATGCGCATGTCCTCGGCCGGGATGCCGACATGGACATGCATCCCGCAAATCAGCATCCGCCGCGCCACTCCGCCCAGGTCGCGCCGCAGGTCATTGTAACGCTCCTTGTCGGTATGGTGCTGGTCCTTCCAGTCCGAGAACGGGTGGCAGGAGGCCGCGATGGGCACCAGCCCGTGTTCGGCCGCGCGCCGCGATACACAGGAACGCAGCCTGCGGAGGTCGTCGCGCGCTTCGGCGACGCCCCGGCAGACACGGGTGCCGACCTCGATCTGGCATTGCAGGAATTCGGGGCTGACCTGCCCCTCCATCTCGGCCCGGCACGCTGCCATAAGCGCCTCGGGCGCAATCGCCAGTGCGAGGCTGTCGCGATCGACGAGAAGGTATTCCTCCTCGATTCCGATCGTGAAATCGGGTTCGGTCATGGGCCCTCCGGCAGGTTGGCGCGTGTCCGGGATCAGTTGAGCAGACGGCGGTGGATCGGGCAAGCGCGGAAGCTCTTGCGCGTTTTCCGGGGCAGGAGTAGATCGCTCGCCGCGCAACGCTGGGGGCATGTCGCGGCCCTGGCCGGCGCGATGCCCTCGGGTTCGATGAATTGCCCCCCTCAGACATTGACTGCACGACCTGCGGCGCCTGCTGTTTCGGCCCGCATGATCGTTATATCGCGATCCTTCCCCAGGATGCACATCGGCCCATTCCGGCCGAAGCTCTGACCGAAATCGACGGACGGCGCTATCTCAGGATGGCAGACGGCCACTGCGCGCAGCTGTTTCGCGACGCGGCCGGCCGTCTCGTCTGCGCGATCTACGAGACCCGGCCCGAGGCCTGCCGCGCGTTCCGTGCCGGCAGTTTCGAATGCGGCAGGACGCGGCACCATCGCCTGTCCTTGGCCATGGCGATGGGGCACCCCGCACCGATGCCGCCGAACGCCGTGTCCGAGCCGACAGAAAAAGGGCCGAAGGCAGATATGCCTCCGGCCCATGTCGTCGCGTCGCTTCCCAAGGGGCGGATGAAGCCCCCGGCGTGAGCGTCAGTCCATCGCCTTGAAGTGGAACTCGCCGCCTTCCTTGAGGCCCGAGGGCCAGCGCGAGGTCACCGTCTTGGTCCGCGTGTAGAAGCGGAAGGCGTCCGGCCCATGCTGGTTCAGATCGCCGAAGCCCGACTTCTTCCAGCCGCCGAAGGTGTGATAGGCCAGAGGCACCGGGATCGGCACGTTGATGCCCACCATGCCGATGTTGATGCGGGCAGCGAAGTCGCGCGCGGTGTCGCCGTCGCGGGTGAAGATCGCGGTGCCGTTACCGTATTCGTGGTCCATCGCGTAGGAGAGCGCCTCTTCGTAGCTCTTCGCGCGGACGGTCGAGAGGACCGGCCCGAAGATCTCCTGCTTGTAGATGTCCATGTCGCGGGTGACATGGTCAAAGAGGTGCGGGCCGACGAAATAGCCGTTCTCGTAGCCCTGGAGCTTGAAGTTGCGGCCGTCCACGACCAGCTTCGCGCCCTGTTCGACACCGGAATTGACGAGGCTGAGGATTCGGTCGCGCGCCTGAGCGGTAACGACCGGGCCATAGTCCACGTCGTTGCCGGCGGTGTAGGGGGCGACCTTCAGCTTCTCGATCCGCGGCACCAGCTTTTCGATCAGCGCGTCGGCCGTCTTGTCACCGACCGGGACCGCGACCGAGATCGCCATGCAGCGTTCGCCGGCAGCACCGAAGCCCGCGCCGACCAGCGCATCGGCCGCCTGATCCATGTCGGCGTCCGGCATGATGATCATATGGTTCTTCGCGCCGCCGAAGCACTGCACGCGCTTGCCGTTCGAACAGCCCCGGCCGTAGATGTATTCGGCGATCGGCGTCGAGCCGACGAAGCCGATCGCGGCGATCGTCGGGTTGTCGAGGATCGCGTCGACCGATTCCTTGTCGCCGTTCACGACCTGCAGGACGCCATCGGGCAGCCCGGCCTCCTTCATGAGTTCTGCAAGCATGAGCGGCACCGAGGGGTCACGCTCGGACGGCTTCAGGATGAAGGCGTTGCCGCAGGAAAGGGCAGGGCCCATCTTCCACATCGGGATCATCGCCGGGAAGTTGAACGGCGTGATGCCGGCAGCGACGCCCAGCGGCTGGCGCATAGAATACATGTCGATGCCGGGGCCGGCGCTGTCGGTGAACTCGCCCTTCAGCATCTGCGGGGCGCCGATGCAATATTCGATCACCTCAAGGCCGCGCTGAACGTCGCCCTTCGCGTCGGGGATGGTCTTGCCGTGCTCGCGCGACAGCGCCTCGGCCAGCTTTTCCATGTCGCGGTTCAGGAGACGCACGAATTCCATCATCACGCGGGCCCGACGCTGCGGGTTGGTAGCGCCCCAGGCGGGCTGCGCCTTCGCCGCCGCCGCGACGGCCGCATCGAGTTCGGACTTCGAGGCGAGCGGCACCTTGGCCTGCACCTCGCCCGTGGCCGGATTGTAGACGTCGGCAAAACGGCCCGACGTGCCCTTGACGTGCTGGCCGTTGATCCAGTGTGTCAGTTCTTTCATGAAAGCCTCCCGAAAAGTTCCGGCGCAGAATAGCCTTGCAGAATTACCCGGAAAAGGGGCAGTTTCCCAAATGCGTTTTGCGTTTTTGCAAAGGATACGGCATGGCCGACTGGGATGATTTGCGTGTTTTCCTTGCCGTCGCCCGGGCCGAGAGCCTCTCTGGCGCGGGGAAGGTGCTCAAGCTTGATCCCGCAACGGTCGGCCGCCGGGTTTCCAAGCTCGAGGAGGCGATGGCGCTCAGGCTCTTCGCACGCTCGCCGCAGGGCTATTCGCTGACGGCGGAGGGACAGCGCCTTCTCGGCCACGCGATCCGCGCCGAACAGGCGGTGGCCGAGGCGATGGAGGAGGCGGGCGGAGAGGGCAGCGGCCTTTCAGGGCAGATCCGCATCGGCGCGCCGGATGGCAGCGCCAATTACCTTCTGCCGCAGATCGTGGCCGAGATCTGCGACGCTCATCCCGGCCTCGACGTGCAGATCGTCGCCCAGCCGCGGGTCTTCAACCTGTCGAAGCGCGAAGCCGACATGGCCATTGCCGTCAGCCGTCCGGCCACGGGCCGCCTGACCGTGCAGAAGCTGACCGACTACAAGCTCCACCTCGCCGCATCGAAGCGCTATCTCGAGCGTCACCCGCCCATCACCTCGCTGGCAGATCTGAAGGGGCACCGCACTATCGGCTATATTCCCGACCTGATCTTCGACAAGGAACTCGACTACCAGACCGAGGCGGGGATGGAGACGATAACGCTCGCGTCCAACTCCGTCTCGGTGCAATTCAACTGGGTCCGGAACGGCGCGGGGATCGCCGTCGTCCACGATTTCGCGATGTCCGCGGCGCCGGGCCTCGTCAAGGTTCTGCCCGATCAGGTGTCGCTCACCCGGTCCTTCTATCTCATCCGGCATCCCGACGACCGCCGCGTCGACCGGCTCAACCGGTTCGCGGAACTTCTCGCGCAGGGCGTGCGCCGCGAGGTGGCCCGGCTCGAAGCCTTGGCTTGACAGGACGGGGTGAAGGAACGACGCTGGGCAAAAGGTCCGTTTCCTCAGGAGGTTGCCATGCAAGTGCACCAGATTCTGCGTTCCAGACCGAAGTCCGGCGTCATCACGGTGGCACCAGGGTCGAGCATCGCCGATGCCGCGCGGCTTCTGGCGGAACGACGGATCGGCGCGGTGGTGGTGTCGAAGGACGGCAAGGTACCCCTCGGCATCCTCTCCGAACGCGACATCGTGCGCGACCTCGGCCGTCGCGGCGTGGTCTGCATGGGCGAGACGGTGGATGCGCTGATGACCCGCAACCTGATTTCCTGCGCACCAGGTGACAGCGCCGACAGCGTCCTCGAAAAGATGACGACGGGGCGGTTCCGGCACATGCCGGTCATGGACGGGGACGAAATGGTCGGCATCATCTCCATCGGAGACGTGGTGGCCGCTCGCATCGCGGAACTGGCGATGGAGAAGGATGCGCTCGAAGGCATGATCATGGGTAACTGAGCCTTTCGCCGCGCCGCGGCGGGAAAGGCTTGCAAATGATCCTGCGATATTGTTGCGTGGCCGCGCGATCCTGAGGGGAAAGAACCACGACCAATGCGCATCGGCCTTTATCCCGGCACGTTCGATCCCATTACCCTCGGCCATACCGACATCATCCAGCGTGCCATGGCGCTCGTCGACCGGCTGGTGATCGGGGTGGCGATCAACCGTGACAAGGGGCCATTGTTCAACCTCGAGGAACGCGTGAAGATGGTCGAGGCGGAGTGCGCGGGCATCGTCGCCGTCACCGGGGGGGAGATCGTCGTTCACCCGTTCGAGAACCTGCTGATCGACTGCGCCCGCGATGTGGGCGCGACGGTGATCGTGCGGGGCCTTCGGGCCGTTGCCGACTTCGAATACGAATTCCAGATGGTCGGCATGAACCGGGCCATGGATGCATCCATCGAAACGGTGTTCATGATGGCCGATGCCCGCCGTCAGGCGATCGCGTCGAAACTCGTGAAGGAAATCGCGCGACTTGGCGGCGACGTTTCGAAATTCGTGACGGCTCCGGTCAAGGACGCTCTGTCGGAGAAGTTTGGCTAGTCGACATTAGGCCGAAGTGTTTCGAGGCCTGGCAGATCCGGCCTGCGGGACTGTCGATCGCCGCGTATACCCGTCCACGGGGCCGGCTGAGGAATTTATTGGGATGGTCGCGACCTCCCTATCCCGGACCTGCCTGACACGCGGCCTCAACCGACGGCGTTGCGGGCATCATGATGGGCATGGATGACTTCTGGGGAGATGAGTGGGTCGAGGACCTCCACGTCTCCGCGACATGGCACGCCAGTGCCCTCCGCGGATTGCATGTCGGCGGGGTGGCGCTGGCCAGTGTCGAGCACCAGTAGAACCACGTGGAGGCGATGCTGACCGGCCGGAAGCGGGCACCCGCCGGGCGCCCGCGAAATACCGCCTGGCTTCGGCTCAGGTCAGATCAACTTTCCCAAGGCGACGGCGGTATCTGCCATTCGGTTGGAGAAGCCCCATTCGTTGTCGTACCAGGAGAGGATGCGGCACATGCGGCCGTCCATGACCTTGGTCTGGTCCATGTGGAAGATCGACGAATGCGGGTCGTGGTTGAAATCCGAC
>JBNKFC010000341.1:0-3747 GCA_050289105.1 Paracoccaceae bacterium
GCGGGGCGCTGGGACACGTTCTGGAAGCTCAGGCTGCCGGCCTCGATGCCCTATCTCTTCGCCTCGCTCAAGGTCTCGGTCGCGGCCTCGCTCGTCGGCGCGATCGTGGGCGAATTGCCGGCCGGCGCCTCGGCCGGGCTCGGCGCGCGGCTTCTGTCGGGAAGCTATTACGGCCAGACAATCCAGATATGGGCGGCACTGTTCGCAGCGGCGATCCTCGCGGCGGGGCTGGTGATGATCATCGGCGTGATCGAGCGCGGCACGCTTCGCCGGATGGGGATGGTTCGATGATCTGGCTTTGGGGGGCGGTGATCTTCTGGCTCGCGGCGTGGGCGTTCAACGTCTGGCTTGCCAACCAGGCTGTCGCGCGCAGCCGGGCGGTGCGGCTTTTCATCCCGGCGCTCTTCGGGGTGACGCTGCTCATCCTCTGGGAAGGGGCGGTGCGGGGTCTGAACGTGCCCGGCGTGATCCTGCCCGCGCCCTCGGCGATCTGGGCGACGATCCTTGCCTCGGTGCCGGTCCTTGCAGGCGATTTCGTCCAGACGATCCTGAAGGGCGCGCTGTCGGGCTATGTCATCGGCTGCGGGGCGGCGGTGCTGACGGCGATCGCCATTGACCGCTCGCCCTTCCTGAAAGCGGGGCTTTTGCCGGTCGGCAACTTCGTCGCGGCGCTGCCCATCGTCGGTATCGCGCCGATCCTTGTCATGTGGTTCGGTTTCGACTGGCAGTCGAAGGCGGCCGTCGTCGTGGTCATGGTCTTCTTCCCGGTCCTCGTGAACACCGTCGCGGGGCTGGCCGCCACGGACCGGATGCAGCGCGACCTGATGGCGACCTATTCGGCGAGCTATTGGCAGACGCTGTTCAAGCTTCGGCTGCCGGCGGCGATGCCGTTCATCTTCAACGGGCTGAAGATCGCGACGACGCTTGCGCTGATCGGCGCCATCGTTGCGGAATTTTTCGGCTCTCCCATCCGCGGGATGGGATTTCGCATCTCGACGGCCGTGGGTCAGCTTGCGCTGGACATGGTCTGGGCTGAGATTGCCGTGGCGGCTCTGGCCGGTTCGGCATTCTACGGGCTTGTGGCGCTGATCGAGAAGAGCGTCACGTTCTGGCATCCGTCGCAGCGCGCGCGGAGCTGACAACAGGGGAGTATAAAGATGAAGAAACTCATGACTTCGGTTCTGGCCGCGGGGCTGTTCGCCACCGCCGCCCAGGCCGCCGACGACGTGACGTTGCAGCTGAAATGGGTGACGCAAGCCCAGTTCGCGGGCTACTACGTCGCCAAGGACAAGGGCTTTTACGACGAGGAGGGGCTTAACGTCACCATCCTGCCGGGCGGCCCGGACATCGCGCCGACGCAGGTCGTCGCCGGTGGCGGGGCTGATGTCGTCATCGACTGGATGCCCTCCGCCCTTGCCGCTCGAGAAAAGGGCCTGCCGCTCGTCAACATCGCCCAGCCCTTCAAGTCGTCGGGCATGATGCTGACCTGCCTGAAAGAATCGGGCGTGGCGAGCCCGGAGGACTTCAAGGGCAAGACGCTCGGCGTCTGGTTCTTCGGCAACGAATATCCGTTCCTGTCGTGGATGGCGCATCTCGGCATCCCGACGACCGGCGGGGCCGACGGGGTCGAGGTGCTGAAGCAGGGCTTCAACGTCGATCCGCTCCTCCAGAAGCAGGCGGCCTGCATCTCGACCATGACCTACAACGAATACTGGCAGGTGATCGACGCCGGTATCGCGCCGGAGGACCTCGTCACCTTCAAGTACGAGGACGAGGGCGTGGCGACGCTTGAGGACGGGCTTTACGTGCTCGAGGACAAGCTCGCCGACCCGGCCTTCGAGGACAAGATGGTGCGCTTCGTCCGCGCCTCGATGAAGGGCTGGAAATGGGCCGAGGAAAACCCCGATGACGCGGCGATGATCGTGCTCGACAACGACGAGACCGGGGCGCAGACCGAGACCCATCAGAAGCGGATGATGGGCGAGATCGCCAAGCTGACGGCGGGTTCCACTGGCGCGCTGGACGAGGCCGACTATGAGCGCACGGTGGCGACGCTGCTCGGCGGTGGCTCCGACCCGGTGATCACCAAGGCGCCGGAAGGGGCCTGGACGCACCAGATCACCGACAAGGCGCTCCAGTAAGTCTCTGAACGGGTCCTGAAGATGCGCGCGGGGCTGAACTGGCCCCGCGCGTTTTTCATGCCGGTTTGATCGGCGTCAAGGTGGGCGCGGTGGTGGCAGGCAGGATGGGCGTGCCGGGACAGATGAAACCGGCAAACGGATCGCATCATGCCAAACTGGTCGGCGCCGCAACGGCCCCCCGGCCGAAAGGAGATAACATGCGCTTGCTGGACAAGACCTTCAAAGACCGTACCCGCCTTGTCGGGTCCATGCTGATCCTCGTCGCCGCGCTCGCTGCCTGCGCCGAGCCCGACAAGAAGCTGGAGGAATGCGAGGAGGGCGTCGGCTCCATCAGCTCCACCGGCACGCTGGTTCCGGCGAATTGCTGACCTTGGCCGTCTGATCCCTGCAGGACGGGGCGGGATATACCCGCCCCGGACGATCGCTCACGGGCAGGGGCGCACGTAGTAGGTGCCGTCGCCGCGCGCATAGGCGCAGTCGTTGGTCGCGTTGTTCTGCGCCACCATCGTTCCGATTGCGGCTCCGGCCAATGCGCCGATGATCACCCAGTCGGAGTCGTTTTCCAGAGCCTTGGCCGTCAGCCCGCCGAGCGCCGCGCCGGTCAACCCGCCGGTCACCATACGTTCCTGCCGGGTCATGCCTTCGCAGGCGCCAAGCGCGAGGATTGCCGCCACTGCGAGCATCTTGGATGGGAAATTCATACGGTCCTCCTTCATTGCCAGCCCACAGTATCGACCCCTCGGCCGTGGCCGGATTGATCGCGGTCAGTCGGACGCCCCATCTGGCGGCTTTTTGCTTGCCCTCGGAGACGGTTCGCGATCTATCTCGGGGCGTGGATCTGAGACGGGGGCGGATGTGATGCGGCAGATGAGAGGACGGGTCGGGATCGGGCGCGCCATCGGGGCGTCGCTTGTTCTGGTGGCGCTGGCCGTGCTTTCGGGATGCAATCGCAACCGGCTGACCCTGACTGAGTGCGTCGATGGGCGTCCGGTCGTGGAACGCACCCTCGATGTTGCTCCACCCAACTGCTGATTCCTGAAAACTCCGCGCCAAAGCTCGCTAATCGCTTCGAAAAGCTGTAAAGTGCTACAGGGCCGGTGGGACCGGCCGGGCAGGTGCGAGGCAAGATGGCGCGATCGGCGCTGACAGGAACGCGCGTCCGCGAGCGGCGGTTGAGGATCGGCATGAAACAGGCCGATCTCGCACGCATCGTCGCGATCTCCCCCGCCTATCTCAACCTCATCGAACATAACCGCCGCCGAGTCGGGCCGGAGTTGCTGACCGCCCTGTCGGAGGCGCTCGGGGTCGAGGAGACCGCGCTCGCCGAGGGGGCCGAAAGCGCGATCTTCGAAGGGCTGCGGGAGGCTGCGGCGGACAGCGCCGGCGAGGGGGAGAGCGCGCCGGAACTCGACCGCACGGAGGAGTTCGTCGGCCGCTTCCCCGGCTGGGCGTCGCTCCTGGCCGACCGGCAGGCGCGGATCGGTGCGCTGGAACGCACGGTCGAGGCGCTGAGCGAGCGCATGGCGCACGATCCTTTCCTTTCGGCGTCCCTGCACGAGGTCGTCTCGGCGGTGACCTCGGTCCGCTCCACCGCCGCGATCCTTGC
>JBNKFC010000342.1:0-4001 GCA_050289105.1 Paracoccaceae bacterium
GTCGGGGTTCGAACCCCAGGCGGGATCGTTGTAGCATTCGGCCGTGTACTCGGGGAATTCCACCCATTCGCCCTCGTATTTCGCGGGCGCCCAATGCGGCGCATAGATCCAGAGCATGATCGGCGCCTGGCGCTGATAGGCGCTCTCCAGTTCCGCGAAAAGGGCGGCATCGGTACCCGCATGGATCACCTCGAACGGCAGATCGAGCGCCTCGACACGCTCGTCGTCGAACCCGCCCCAGGTCACGGGGCCACCCAGATAGCGGCCCTTCGGCGCAGTCTCGGCGGTGGAAAACGCCTCGGCGCAGGCCTCGTCCTTCAAGGCCTCCCAGTTCGGCAGGCCGGGGCATTTCTCCTTCATGTAGGAGGGATACCACCACTCTTCCTTGGCCTTCATGCCGGTGGGCCCGAAATTCTCGACCTTGCCGGTCGCGGTCGCAGCACCCATCGCCTCGCGACCGGTCGTCTCCCACATCTCCATCGCGACATCGAGATCGCCCGTCTCAAGCCCGGCGAACTGCGCGAGGTAATCCGCCTGGACGTATTCGACGTTGTAGCCTGCCTTTTGCAGGATATCGCCCATCAGCTGCGTGGTGATCAACTGCCCCGTCCAGTCGTGCAATGTCAGCTTGATCGGGTCGGTCGATTCCTGGGCCATCGCGGCCCCAGCGAATAGCGCAAACGCCGATACGGTCAGCGCATGGCACCGCGCGGCGGAAGTGATCTTGGACATTCGTGAACCCCCTGTTCGGCCGGCCTTGCCGGTCTTCGGAACGGTCGTTCCCGGGGCGCAGTCAGCACGCCCTGCCCCGTCCCATGGCTCAAGTAGGGCCGAGCAAAGTGATTCCGTCAATCGGCATATGTGGTTTTTTGTGTTTTTCATGCCCGTTTGATGCCCGATAATTGCGCGAAGCCACCGCCTCGCCTAAGATCGCATCACCGCCGGAGCCTGAAACATGCTGTCCAAACGCCATTCCGACATCCTGAAGATCCTCGAGACCGAGGGCACGGTGACGATCTCGGCGCTGGCGCACCAACTCGGCGTCTCGCTCGAAACCGTGCGGCGCGACGTCAAACCCCTCAGCGAAACCGGGGCGGTGATGCGAATCCACGGTGCGGTCGGCCTTGCCGGGCAGATCGGCGAGGCGCCGTTCCAGAAACGGATGCGCGAAAATGCCGCCGCCAAGCAAGCGATCGCCCGTACGGTCGCGGCGACGATCCGCGACGGCGAGTCGGTGATGTTCGACACCGGCACGACGACAAGCTACGTCGCGCGCGAACTGATGGGCCACCGTCGGCTGACCGTGGTGACCAATTCCTCCGACATCGCCCGGACGCTGGCGACCGTGAACGGCAACCGCGTCTATATGGCCGGTGGCGAGTTGCGCAGCGATTCCGGCGCCGCTTTCGGCAAGTCCGCGCTCGACTTCATCGCCCGGTTCACCGTGCATCACGCGGTCATCTCTGCCGGAGCGGTCGATGCGACCGGTGTGATGGACTACGCGCTGGAGGAGGCGGAGTTCGCACGCCTCGTGCTGTCGCGCGGCGAACGCCGCGTAGTCGTCACCGATCACACGAAATTCGGCCGCCGCGGGCTGATCACCGTTGCCGGCTTCGATGGTATCGGCGAAATCGTCACCGACCGGCGCCCGGCCCCGGACGTCGCCGCGGCCATCGCCGGCGCCGGCACAGAACTGAGGCTTGCGGGCTAGGCCGCCTCGGACCGAACCGCCTCGGCCACGATGTCAAGCGCCCGGTCAAGATCCTCGCGCCCGATCACCAAGGGTGGCGACAGCGTCAGCACGCATCCGGCGCTGATCTTGAAGCTGAGGCCCGCCTCGAGGCAGCGGTAATAAATGCGCTCCGCCCGCTCCTTCGCCGGATGGCGGCTGTCGTGATCCTCGACGATTTCGACGCCGAACATCAGGCCACGGCCGCGAATGTCGCCGACAATCCGGCAGTCGCCCAGCGCATCGCGCAACCGCTCCAGCGCGTGCGTTCCCAGCTCCGCCGACCGCGCGACAAGCCCCTCCTCGCGGATCACCGCAAGCGTCTCCAGCGCCGCCCGCGCGGTCACCGGGTTCTTCTCGTGCGTATAGTGGCCGATGGCATAGTCGCCCGCCACGTCCAGATCGCGCCGCGCCACCACTGCGGCGATGGGCAGGATCCCCCCGCCCAGCGCCTTGCCGAGCGTCACGATGTCGGGGATCACCTCATCGTGCTCGAAGGCGAACATCGCTCCGGTCTTGCCGAGGCCGGTCGGGATCTCGCCCATGATCAGAAGCGCACCATGCCGGTCGCAGGCCGCCCGCACCGCCTTCCAGAACCCGGGCGGCGGCACCACCGGCACCGCCCGCATCGGCTCGGCGATGACGGCCGCGACATCGCCTTCCCGCTCAAGGACGTAATCAACCATCTTCGCGCAGGCGAGGCCACAGCTTTCCGGCCCCGCATGCCCGTAGGCGCAGCGATAGCAGTTGAAGGGCGCGACATGCTCGGCCCCCGGCAGAAGCGGCCCCGCGATCCCGCTCCGGAACGTCGCCTCTCCGCCCACGCTCGACGCGCCGAACCCCGCACCATGGAACGCATCCCAGAAGCTCAGTGTCTTGAACCGGCCCGTCGCCGCCCGCGCGATCCTCAGCGCCACCTCGTTCGCATCCGATCCGCCGGTGGTGAACAGCACCTTGCCGAGATCGCCCGGAGCGATTTCGCCGAGGCGCTCCGCCAGTTCCACCGAGACCTCGTTAGTGAACCGGCGCGGAGAAAAACTCAGATCGTCGAGCTGCGCCTTGATCGCCGCCACGACACGCGGATGGCCATAGCCGATGTGATGAACCGAATTCCCATGGAAATCCATGTAGCGCCGCCCGGCCGTATCGTCGATCCAGATCCCTTCGGCCTTGGCGATCGTGGACAGACAGGGCGAGGACAGCGATTGATGCAGGAAGACATCGGCATCACGTGCGAGGAGACTCCGCGTCGCAGCATCGGGATGCCGCGACGCCCATTTCCGACGGGCTTCGGAGGTGTTCGACTCGCCCTCAGTATGCGTGATCCTGCTTTGCGCTTTCATCTTGCCTGAAATACCTCCGCCGGAGGCTCCCGCACCCTCCATGAGGACTAGCGCGGCCAGGGCAGCGAATAGGTCTTCACGTTGGTGAAGAACTTCATCGCCTCGGTGACGCCTTCCTTGACGCCATTGCCCGAATCCTTGATGCCGCCGAAGGGCGAAGTCTCGATGCGGTAGCCGGGCTGCTCCCAGATGTTCACGGTGCCGACGTTCAGCCCCTCGATATAGGCCTGCATGCGGCGGAAATCGTTGGTGCAGACACCCGAGGACAGCCCGAACGGGGTGGAGTTGGAAATCCGCATGACCTCCACGTCATCATCCGGAACACGGACGATGGGGACGATGGGTCCGAAGGTTTCCTCCATCACCAGCTCCGAGTCGTGCGGAACGTGATCCACGACGATCGGCGGCAGCAGCGCACCCTTGCGGCCGGGATCGTAAAGAACCTTCGCCCCCTGCTCCGCCGCCATGTAGACCCGCTTCTCGAAAAGCTCGGCCGCCTTGGAATGAATCACGCAACCGAGCTCGGTGCCTGGATCCATCGGATCGCCGAAACGGATCTTCTTCGCCTTCTCCAGAACCAAAGGCACGAAGCGGTCGGCGACGCTTTCCTGCACGAGGATACGCTTCACCGCCGTGCAGCGCTGGCCGGAATTGCCGGTGGCACCCGCAACGGCGATCGTCGCCGCCTTCTCCAGATCGGCGTCGTCGAGGTCGTTGAGCACGATCAGGGGATCGTTCCCGCCAAGCTCAAGCGCCTGCCGCTTGTAGACCGCCTTCGCGGCGATCAGCTTGCCCACCGGCACGCCGCCGGTGAAGGTGATGATGTCGATGTTCTCGTTGGTGACCATCTCGTCGCCGATGTCCTGCGGCCAACCGGTCACCACCTGGAACATCTCGGGCGGCAGCCCGGCCTCGTAGAGGATATCGGC
>JBNKFC010000343.1:0-4169 GCA_050289105.1 Paracoccaceae bacterium
CGGCAATCCGTTCGGGCGGCAATGGTTCCCGATTCCCTGGCTCGACGGGTCGTCCGAGGCGGCCGCGATGGACGGGCTGCGCAGGTCCTCGGACGATCTGAACGCCTTTCTCGACGAGCGTCTCGATGCCGAGGGGATGACGCCGGGCCAGATGGCCATTGTCGGCTTTTCTCAAGGGACGATGATGGCCCTGCACGTCCTGCCGCGACGTCCCGCACCTGTAGCGGGGCTCGTGGCCTTCTCCGGACGGCTGTTGCAGCCCGAGCGTCTTGCCGTCGAGACACTTTCGAAGCCGCCGGTTCTGCTGGTCCACGGCGATCAGGACCCGATGGTGCCCTTCGCCGACATGACCCTCGCCGGGCAGGCGCTGACGGAGGCTGGGTTCGAGACCTACGGCCACGTCATGAAGGGCACAGGCCATGGCATCGCACCGGACGGTCTGTCGGTCGCCCTGACATTTCTGCGCGACCGTTTGCCGGGGGCTTGAACTCGGCGCGCGGCCCGCTAGGTTTGGGGAGTAGACGGAAGGAGTCCCAAGCCATGATGATCGCCGCGTTGACCGCTTTTGCCCTCATGGCCCTGCCGGTGGCGCTTCGTCTGACGCAACCGAAGCCGCAGCGCGTGCCCGTCGTTGTCCGCCGCCGCTGACGCCTCAACCCCAGAGAGCAGGCTCCGCGAACTCCACCGAATTGCCCGCAGGATCGCGGACATAGATCGACCTCGCGCCGTTCGGCCAATGGAAGTCCGCTTCGATCGCAACGCCTGCCGCTTCCAGATGCGCGCGCCAGGCATCAAGCGCCTCTGCCGCGACTGAAAAGCAGTAGTGTCCCGGTCCGGTGGCTCCGTGTGGCGGCACTTGGATCGCGGCGTCGCGCCTTGGTGGCTGGGATGTGGCCTTCGGGTCGAAGACGAGCAGGATCGATGCGCCCACGCGGAAGAAAATGTGCCTGCCGGCCTGCCGGGTGACGACCTCAAGCCCAACGATGCCGGAGTAGAAGCCCTCCGCCGCATCGAGATCATCTGCGTAGAGTGCACTTTCGAGTGTGCCGAGGATCGCTGGAGCCGCCATCGTCGTCATCCCGCTGTCACTTTGCCGCGATATCAGTCTATCGCAGATAGCGGGGCTTGTCAGAGGCAAAACGCCAGATATAGTTGTGGATAAGCCGGGGCGGGTGCTCCCGCCCTTGATGTCGGTCGGCAAGCAGGGCGAGGACGGAGTCTTTCATGCTCGACAGAGTTCACCAGGACGATTTCAGGACGAGCTTCGTCCGGGAGCCTTCGGTGCTGAAACACTACCCGGCGCTGGTGCTGAACGCCGATTTCCGGCCGCTGTCCTACTACCCTTTGTCGCTCTGGCCCTGGCAGGAGGCGATCAAGGCCGCCGTCCTCGACCGGGTGATCGTCGCGGCCGAGTATAACGAAGTCGTACGCTCGCAACGCGCGGCGTTCCGAATACCGTCGGTTGTGGTGCTGAAGGATTTCGTGAAACCCCAGAAGCGCGTGGCCTTCACGCGCTTCAATCTTTTTCTGCGGGACGAATTCTGCTGCCAGTATTGCGGATCCAAGGGCGATCTGACCTTCGACCACGTGCTGCCGCGCTCGCGCGGCGGAGTGACCAGTTGGGACAACGTCGTCGCCGCGTGTTCGCCCTGCAACCTGCGGAAGGCCAACAAGTCGCTGAAGCAATCGGGCATGTCCCTGCGCAAGGCGCCGCGCGCGCCCTCGGCCGAGGACATGCAGCGCGCCGGACGGCGGTTCCCGCCGAACTACCTGCACGAAAGCTGGGCCGATTTTCTCTATTGGGATGCCGAGCTCGAAGCCTGAGCGCAGCGCCGCCTTTACCTTTCCTTCGCGGCCGCTAAGCTCGCCCCAAATGAGGGGGATCAGGTATGGCCGACGCATTCTTTCAACCGATATCCGGGATGGACTTGCCGCGTTTCGCGGGGATACCGACCTTCATGCGGCTGCCGCATGTGACGCCGGACCATCCGCGCGAGAAAGACGTGCAGATCGGCCTTGTCGGCTTGCCGTGGGACGGGGGCACTTCGAACCGCCCCGGTCCGCGCCACGGGCCACGCCAGCTTCGCGACTATTCGACGATGATCCGGGCGCAGCATCCGGTGACCGGACTGCGCCCCTTCGAGACCGCCAATTGCGCCGATCTCGGCGATGTCGGCCCGAACCCGGTCGACGGGCCAGATACGCTCGCCCGGTTCGAACGCGCCTTCGCCGCCCTGAAGGCCAAGGGCATCCGGCCCCTTTCCGCCGGTGGCGACCATCTCTGCACCCTCCCGGTCCTGCGCGGCATCGCCCGCGACGCGCCTTTGGGCCTCGTGCATTTCGACAGCCATACCGACCTTTTTCCGGCCTATTTCGGCGGCAAGACCCTGACCCACGGAAACCCCTTCCGCAACGCGGTCGAGGAGGGACTTCTCGATCCGAAACGCATGATCCAGATCGGCATCCGGGGGACGATGTATGACAGCATCGACCGCGATTTCGCCAAGGCCCACGGCATCCGCATCGTCACGATCGAGGAGTTTTTCGACCGTGGCGTCCCCGACGTGATGGCCGAGGCACGTGAGATCGTCGGCACGCAGCCCGCCTACATGTCCTATGACATCGACTTCGTCGACCCCTCCGTCGCGCCGGGGACGGGGACGCCGGAATGGGGCGGACCGAATGCCTACCAGGCGATGCAGGTCGTGCGCGAATGCGCCGGGCTCAACATCGTCGGTGCCGATCTGGTGGAAGTCTCGCCGCCCGTCGACCCGACCGGCGGGACGGCCTGGCTCGGCGCCTCGCTGATGTTCGAGATGCTCTGCGTCATGGTCGCGGCGCTGTAGACCAGCCCCTGGACCGCCTCACGATATGCGAAGGGCGCCGCCCACCTTGGGGGCGGGTCGGGCCCTGCCCGGAGTTGCCGCCGGGCAGGGCGATCTCACGAAGCCGAGAAGTCCGGCGGCCTCAGCCCTTGGCGGCGGTGACGATGATCTCGACGAGATATTCCGGCGCGGCGAGCTTGGCTTCGCCGGTCGCGCGGGCCGGGGCGTGGCCCGCGGGCACCCAGGCATCCCATTCGGCATTCATCGCGGCAAAGCCGCTGGCGATGTCGGCCAGCCAGATCTGCGCGCGGAGCATCCGGGTCTTGTCCGAGCCTGCCAGCGCGAGGAGCCGGTCGATCTCGGCAAGGCAATCGCGGGTCTGCTGACCAACGTCGCCGCCCGGTTCGCCGACCACGCCGGCCAGGTGCACGATGCCGTCGTGAATGACGGCGTTCGACATGCGCTTGCCGGTTTCGATGCGGATGATGTCTGACATGGAAGCCTCCCAGTTTTGATTGCGGCCCTGCTTAGCCGGGGTCCGTCGCGGCGACCAGAGGCAATTTCGTCCGGTGAACTGCGGGAGTGGAGCGGGTGAAGGGAATCGAACCCTCGTCGTAAGCTTGGGAAGCTTCTGCTCTGCCATTGAGCTACACCCGCGATGCCCGTTGATTACCGCGCGCCACCGAAGGAGGCAAGGGGCAAGCGCGCCGACGCGCTAGGCTTGACTTGGCCCCGGCAAACGTGTCGGGTCAGCCGCAGGTCAGAGGGGCGCGGATGGAACGCAAAGACAGGATCGACGCGTTCGGCGCGCTATCGCTGACCGGGTTCGCCGCGTTCCTGGCCTTCAATCAGGTCGTCATCAAGTTCGTGAACGGCGGGTTGCAACCGATCTTCTTCGCTGGGTTGCGGTCGGCGATAGCGGTTGTCTGTCTTGGCCTCTGGCTGACATGGCGTGGCCGTCCGCCGCGCCTGCGTCGCGACATGGCGGTGCCGGGAATCGCCATTGGGCTGACATTCTCGGCCGAATTTTTGGGGCTCTTTCTCGCGCTCGATCTGACGACGGTGACGCGGACCTCGATCATCCTCTACTCGATGCCGGTCTGGATGACGCTCGCGGCGCATTTCATCCTGCCGGGCGAGCGGATCACGCGGTCGAAGGCCTTGGGCCTGGCACTTGCCTTTTCCGGGGTCTCCTGGGCCTTTCTCGACCGCGGCAGCGGGGCGGGACAGGCGAGCCTTCTCGGCGATCTCTGCGCGCTTGGCGCTGCCTGGGGCTGGGCCACGCTGGCGCTCCTCGCGCGGGGAACGAGGTTGCGCGAACTGCGGCCGGAGATGCAGCTGTTT
>JBNKFC010000344.1:0-2104 GCA_050289105.1 Paracoccaceae bacterium
GGTGCCGTGTTCGTCGGTTGCGCAGATGAACATCACCTCATGGCCGCGGCCGCGCATGTAACGGGCATAGAGGTCAGCCGGAAGCTGAGACCCCACGAGATTGCCGAGATGCTTGATCCCGTTGATATAGGGGATTGCCGAAGTGATAAGAATCCGGGCCATCTGTCGCCTTTCCGTCCGTCGCCGGGCCGATTTATAGGCTTTGGGCGGCAAGGGCCAGAGGGTTCAATTCTCGCCGTTCCGCTTCAGGAGCCGCCCGATCAGGAAGCTGGTGCGCGGGGTATAGACATAGCGGGTGCGGTCCGACGGCGTAGGGCGCGCGCGCATGCGAAGCGCGCCGAAGGCCAGGAGGCCGAGATGGATCGTCGCGATGAACACAAACATCGACGCGGGGCCGAACCATGCAATCAGGCTGGAGGCGATCAGCGGCGAAGCGATCGCACCGAGCGCGTAAAGGAACATGAGCGCGGCCGACAGCTCCACCCGTTCCTCGTCGGTGGCGAAGTCATGGGCATGGGCGGTGGAAACCGAATAGATCGGCATCGTGGTTATCCCAAAGAACCCGGCCGTTAGGAAGATTGCGGCGACACCGATACCGGAAAGCGCGACCGTGGTGCCGCAGGCAAGGGCGGCCGTGACCGAAAGCCACATGAGAACCGTGCGGCGGTCGTACTTGTCGGCCAGCCAGCCGACCGGGAATTGCGCCACCGCGCCGCCAAGGACGAAGGCCGCGAGGAATAGCGCGATCATGTCGGCCGACAGCCCGACCTCGATCCCGTAGATCGGGCCGACCATGCGGAAGGCGGCCGTCGATACGCCGGAGACGATGACACCGGCAGCGGCAAGGGGCGACTTGGCCCAGGCCATTGAGGGCCTGAGGCGCGGGGCCTCGGGCGTGTCGGGCTGCTCGACCCGGCTGACGGTGAGGGGCAGAAGGGCGGCACAGCAGATGATGGCAAGGAGGTTGTAGGAGAAATAGGTCGCGGGGCTCAGGACCCCGATGACAAGCTGGGCCGCGAGCGACCCGCCGACATCTACGATACGGTAGATACCCATGGCCCGGCCGCGCGTTTCGTTCGTGACCTTGGCCTGCAGCCATGCCTCAATGATCGTGTAGCAGCCCGCCACGCAAGCTCCGGATGCCATGCGCAGAAACGCCCATGCGATCGGGTCGACGATCATCATATGGGCGATAAGTCCGATCGTACCGGCGGCCGTGAAGGCCGCGAAGGCGCGGGAATGACCGACCGTGCCCATCAGTCGCGGCGCCCACCAGCAACCGATGAAAAAGCCAAAGAAATGCGCTGACCCGAGCGTGCCGACCTCGGCGGTGGAAAAACCAAGCTCCACTCCGGAAAGCGCGTCGAGCGGGGCCACGCCGCCGGTGCCGAGCTGCAGAAGGACGACCGACAGGAACAGGGCAGCGAAGGAGATCAGCAGGCGCATCAGGCAGGTCCGGTATGGCGTGGCCACCTTGGCCTCCCGGGTCGGGAAAGCCTAGAGCAAAACACCACCCGCTGAACTTTTTAGTCCGATGTGATCCAGCGGAGCGAAATCGCACGAAGTGCCAGAAGGCTTGTGCCCGCGTTTCGCGGGCACTCAATCGGATCACGGCAGATCAACCTGCGCGGCGGATACGGGCAAGGATCTTCAGCCGCACCTCGTCGCCGACCATATCGGCGAAACCTGTCGCGCCGAAATCGGACCGGCTGACTTTCCCAGTGAGCAGGATCGAGAGGTTTTCGCGATGGCCCGCCTCGGTGCCCTCGGGCCGGTAGAGCCTGGCGTCGAGCGTGATTTCGCGCGTTACACCCCGGATCGTGAGGAGCCCGGTGACGGCAGCGCCGGTATCGGTCGGGCGGACTCGCGTGCTTTCGAAGTGGATCTCGGGATGCCGTCGCGTGTCGAGAACGCTTCCTCCTTTCATCGCCTGTGTGGCGAAGGGAAAGTTTGCCCGCGCGGCATCGGCATTCAGCGTGACCTCGACATGGCTGGCCGCCGCTCGATCGAAATCGAGGCTGAGATCGGCCGATGCGACCTGCATCCGCCCCCGGATCGGGTTCTGGCCGAAATCGGTCTCGAACCCGACTGCGGAGCCTTCGGT
>JBNKFC010000345.1:0-3553 GCA_050289105.1 Paracoccaceae bacterium
GCCGAAGGCGATGTTCTCTTCCACTGACAGATGCGGAAAGAGCGCGAAATCCTGGAAGATCAACCCGATGGAACGCCGTTCAGGCGGCACACGGAAAACCGTGTCGCACACCAGCGCGCCATCGACGAAGATGCGACCCGCGTCCTGCATGTCGACGCCGGCGATCATCCGGAGCGTCGTCGACTTCCCGCAGCCCGAGGGGCCGAGAAGACAAGTCACCTGCCCGGCCTCGATCGTGAGAGACACGTCGTTGACCACCGTCCGCCCGTCGAAATGGCGGATCAGGTTCTGTACCTCCAGGCGTGGCGGTGTGGCGGTCAAATCCGGTCATCCCCTTTCCCCGAGCGAATTCGTCGGGTTTGGACCCGGATAGCAGCCCCCGCCCCTGCCTGCAAGCGCGCGGCGCCCTATCCACCCGGGGGCGCTACCCCCCACTGTTCATTGGTTCGATGAACCAATGAACGTCCCGCGAGGTATTTGGATCACAATGAAAGGATCAGAGCGTCGAATTCATCGCGCCGCCGTCGAGGAGGATGTTCTGGCCGACGATGAAGCCCGCATGGACCGAGCAGAGAAAGGCACAGGCGGCGCCGAATTCCTCCGGTGTGCCGTAGCGCCGGGCGGGGATCGTCGCCGCGCGCCTCTGCCGCGCCTCCTCGATCGTGATGCCTTGCGCCTTCGCCACGCCGCCGTCGATGGAATCCGCCCGGTCGGTCGCATGGATGCCGGGCAACAGGTTGTTGATCGTGACCCCTTGCGGCGCCACCTGCCGCGAGGTCCCCGCGACGTAGCCCGTCAGCCCGGCGCGGGCGGCGTTCGACAGGCCAAGCTGCGCGATGGGCGCTTTCACCGATTGCGAGGTGATGTTGACGACCCGTCCCCAGCCCCGCTCCATCATGCCCGGCAAGAGCGCTTTCATCAGCGCGATCGGCGTCAGCATGTTGGCGTCGAGCGCGCGGATGAAATCCTCCCGGTCCCAGTCTGTCCACATCCCTGGCGGCGGGCCGCCGGCATTCGTGACGAGGATGTCGACAGCCCCCGCGGTCTGCAGAACCTTGTCGCGGCCGGCCTCGGTCGTGATGTCGGCGGCAACCTCGGTCACCGCCACCCCATGCGCCGCGCGGATCGCTGCCGCCGCCTCAGCCAGCGCCTCGGCCCCGCGCGCGTTCATCACCAGATCGACGCCCGCTGCCGCCAGCGCCTCGGCGCAGCCGCGGCCAAGCCCCTTCGACGAAGCGCAGACCAGCGCCCGCTTGCCCTTAAGTCCCAGATCCATCCGTGCTCTCTCCATTTTCGGCAAGAATAGTCCATCTCCCCCGCTGCGCCAGCCCATCGGCGCAATTTGCGCTATGCCGCGCGTTGACGGTGAAGGCCGGGCTTTGCTAAGCGATCTGCGGCGGCCCCCTTCCGCCCCTAGCCGAAGGTCGAGCGATGACGAACCGGACCGAGCCGCTGCCCGCCCAGGCGGCGCACGCCTATCCCGCACGCGCGCTCCGCGTCGCGAGCGGTGCCAATCTCGGCGATCCGATTGCCGAGGCGGGGCTGGTGGAACCCGGAGACATCTACCGGCTCGACCTTGGCGCGCCGTCAATGCGGCTGATGCTGAGCCCCGCGCCCGAGGGAGGGCAGGTGCAGGTCCTCGCTGAAGGCTCCGAGCTCGGCAAGCCGGGCGACCGGATCGACCTTCTTTCGGTGCTGACCCTGATGGCGCCGGATGGTGACCGGGTCGAGACGCTGATCGTCCGTCACGATGCGTCGGGCGAGGATTTCGTCATCCCGCTTTCTCCGATCGATGCGCGGATCGACTACACGCTGATCGCCGCGCGCGAGGATATCGGCGATCTCCGCATCGCCGACATCGTCTGCGTCTCGTTCGCCGCCGGCACGATGATCACGCTTCCCGGCGGCGCCCAGCGTCCGATCGAGACGTTCAGCCCGGGCGACCGCATCCTGACCCGCGATCACGGGCCGCAGGAAATCCGCTGGATCGGCAAGGCGACGCTGCGCGCCAAGGGGGCCTTCGCGCCGGTGGTGATCTCGGCAGGCACGCTCGGCAACGAAACCGACCTCGTGGTAAGCCCGCACCACCGCGTCTTCATCTACCAGCGCGGCCCGCGCCGGCTGGGCGGCACGGCCGAGCTGCTCGTCCAGGCCAAGCATCTGGTCGACGGAAAGGCCGTGACCCGGCGCGAGGGCGGTTTCGTCGACTACTACAGCCTGGTCTTCGACCGGCACGAGATCATCTACGCCGAGGGGATTCCGGCCGAGAGCCTGATGGTGAACGAGGCGACGGTGAACCTCTTGCCGCCGGAACTGGCCGAAGAGGTGAAATCGCACTTTCCCGGCCTGAGCCAGAGCCAGCATTTCGGCACCGAGGTCGGGCGCGAGACCCTCGACGATGCCGCGCGCAACGCGCTCCTGCGCGGTAAAGCGGGGCGCTGAGGCGCCAATTCCACGGCGTTTTCCAATGTCGCGCGATGAGGTATCATGCGACCGGCAATCGCAGCCGATTGGAGAGGCCAATGACTCAAACCATTCAGCCTGCTGTCGACCGCTTCCGGAGCCGGGACGAGCTTTTGACCGCCATGCCACACATCATGGCCGCGCCGAAGGATGCCGGCACCGTGAGGGCGATCGTCGTCCGCCCGGAATCAGGGGCACGGCACATGCCGGAGACGGCGCGTCTCAGCCTCGAGGGCGGGGTCGAAGGCGATCATTGGGCGAAGGGGTGCTGGCTGTCGACCGAGGACGGCCGTCCCCATCCCGACGTACAGATCTGCATCATGAACGCGCGCTGCATCGAGGCGATCGCGGGCGAGGTCGAGAACTGGGGCGCCGCCGGCGACAACCTCTTCCTCGACATGGACACGTCGCCCGCCAACATGCCTCCCGGCACGCGGCTCGCCCTTGGCTCGGTCGAGTTGGTCATCACCGACACGCCGCATAACGGCTGCCAGTCCTTTATCGACCGCTATGGCCGCGATGCCTGTCTCTTCGTCAATACCGGCGAAGGCAAAGCGCTGCGCCTGCGCGGCATCTATGGGCGGGTGACAAAGGACGGCACCGTCCGGTGTGGCGATACCGTCCGTAAGATCGGCTGACGGTCCCTTCCCTTCGCACGCGCCTGCCGCTATATGCCCGGGCCATGCTTCAGACGCCCACAAACCGTCCCGACCTGCCCGCCGAGATCGCCCGGCGGCGGACCTTTGCCATCATCTCGCACCCCGATGCGGGCAAGACCACGCTGACCGAGAAGTTCCTCCTGTTCGGCGGCGCGATCCAGATGGCCGGACAGGTCCGCGCCAAGGGCGAGGCGCGGCGCACGCGGTCGGACTTCATGAAGCTCGAACAGGACCGGGGCATCTCGGTTTCGGCCTCCGCCATGTCCTTCGACTTCGGCAAATACCGCTTCAATCTGGTGGACACGCCGGGCCACTCGGATTTTTCCGAAGACACCTATCGGACACTGACCGCCGTCGATGCCGCGGTCATGGTGATCGACGGGGCGAAGGGTGTGGAAAGCCAGACGCGGAAACTCTTTGAGGTCTGCCGT
>JBNKFC010000346.1:0-1965 GCA_050289105.1 Paracoccaceae bacterium
GGCCCGATTCGACGAACCGCTTGAGACGGTTCTGGACGTCGCGGAAGTAGCCCGGCGATGACATCGGGTGCGACGGCGAAACCGCCTGTTGCAGTTCACTGGTTGCTTTCGGATCCGCCTTCAGCGCGTTGACCGGGTTCACCCAGTCGAGCGCGTGCAGATGGTAGAAATGCACCACGTGGTCGTGGATCTGCAGGTTCAGCTGCATCATGTTGCGGATCGAGTTGGCGTTCTCGGGGATCCTGATCCCCAGCGCGTCCTCGACCGCGCGGACGCTCGTAAGCGCATGGGTTCCGGTGCAGACGCCGCAGATGCGCTCGGTGAAGGCCCAGGCGTCGCGCGGGTCGCGGCCCTTGAGGATCACCTCCAGCCCGCGCCACATCGTCCCGGTCGAGACCGCGTTGCGGATCACGCCCTGCTCGTCGACATTGACCTCGCAGCGCATGTGCCCCTCGATCCGGGTCACCGGGTCGACGACGATGCGCCGTCCCGTGGTGTCGAGATCGAATCCGTTCGGTGTCGCGACCATCACGCGTCCTCCCTCTGCGCGGTCTCACCCTTGTGCTGGGCGCGCTTCAGCGCCGACACCGCGGCATGCAGGGCCACCGCGCCCGCGACGCCGGCGGCGGCATAGCCGCCGATCTGGTCGGCATTGGCCTCGACCCCGAAGGCCTTGATGTCGGTCAGGCGGTCGTAGAACGAGCCCTTGTCCCAGAACCCGTCCTCGGAACAGCCGATGCAGCCATGCCCCGACTGGATCGGGAACGAGACCCCCTCGTTCCAGCGCACGGTCGAGCAGGCGTTGTAGGTCGTCGGCCCCTTGCAGCCCATCTTGTAGAGGCAATAGCCCCGCCGCGCGCCGTCGTCGTCCCAGTCCTCGACGAACTGGCCCGCGTCGAAATGCGGGCGGCGATAGCATTTGTCGTGGATGCGCTGGCTGTAGAACATCTTCGGCCGGCCCTGGCGGTCCAGCTCCGGCAGCCGGTCGAAGGTCAGCATGTAGGTGATCACGCCCGTCATCACCTCGGCGATGGGCGGGCAGCCCGGCACCTTGATGATCGGCTTGTCGGTGATGACCTTGTGCACCGGCGTGGCGCGGGTGGGGTTGGGCGCGGCCGCCTGCACGCAGCCGAAGGACGCGCAGGCCCCCCACGAGATGATCGCCTTGGCGTCCTTGGCCGCGTGGCGCAGCTGCTCGACGAAGGGCTTGCCGCCGACGATGCAATACATCCCGTCCTCGTTCAGCGGCGGGTTGCCCTCCACGGCGAGGATGTAGTTGCCGCGGTATTTCGCGATCGTCTCCTCCAGCGCCGCCTCGGCCTGATGGCCGGCCGAGGCCATCAGCGTGTCGTCGTAGTCGAGGCTGATCATCGACAGCACGACATCCTTGACCAGCGGGTGGGCCGAGCGGATGAAGCTCTCCGAGCAGCAGGTGCATTCCAGCCCGTGCACCCAGATCACCGGCGTGCGGGGCTTGGTCTCCATCGCATGCGCGATCTTCGGCGTGAAGGCCGGGCCCAGCCCAAGCGCTGCGGCGGTCAGCGAGCAGTATTTCATGAAGCTGCGCCGGGTGATCCCCTGCCGGCGCATGACCTCGTAGAAGGTTTCGATTGCCTCTGCCACGGGTCGCGTCTCCTCTCCCAGCGGCCCGTTCGCCGGGCCTCGGCGGGATTGAAGCAATTCACGTGCCAGAAAATTAACTCGTTTTATTTCAATATATTGAATATGTTTTCACGCGTGAAAGCCGGGTGCATGGCTTCCACCGGCCAGGATGGATGGTCGGCGCGCTTCCACCGCGCAGGCCCTTGCCTTCCCCCGTTCCGGGCCAGACATGCGACCCCGGCCGGTTCGGCCGCCGCGGCCGTGACCCCGGGCATCCGCGGATGGGGCGAGGCGCCGTTCTCGCCGCCCCGGCCTCCGGGCCGGGGCGTGGGGCACCACCTCAGGCCATCGCCCGCGCCGCCG
>JBNKFC010000347.1:0-8046 GCA_050289105.1 Paracoccaceae bacterium
TGCCGAGGATCGACTGGAAGAACCCCGCGATCGGAATGGAGCCGCCGCACCCGACGTAAGAGGCTGGCCGTCTCCATTCCGCACCCAGCGCCCCCCGCGCGGCTTCGAAGGCGGGGTCGGAGATGTCCATCACGCCCGCCGGGCTCGCGCCGTGATCGTGGAACGCGACCTCGCAGTCGAAGGGCACCATCGTGCGGATGTGATTGCGGAAGGCGTCGCGGAGGACGTGCGGGTCCTGGCCGGGCACCAGACGGAACGAGATCTTCGCATGCGCCTGCGAGGGCAGCACGGTCTTGAATCCCGCGCCGGTATAGCCGCCCCAGATGCCGTTGACCTCGCAGGTCGGTCGCGACCAGATCATCTCGAGCGGTGTGCGGTCGTGTTCGCCGGCCGGCACCGAGAGGCCGACATCGCCGAGGAACTTCTGATAGTCGAAGGAAAGCGCCTGCCACTGGGCGCGCACCGCGTCGGGCAATTCCTCCACCCCGTCGTAGAAGCCGGGCACGGTGATCCGGCCGTTTTCGTCATGGAGCGAGGCGATGATCTTCGTCAGCACCCGGACCGGGTTCATCGCCGCCCCGCCATACATGCCCGAATGCAGGTCCTTGTCCGGGCCGGTGATGGTGATCTCATCGCGGAGAAGGCCGCGCAGCATCGTGGTGATGGCGGGCTGGGTGGATTCGAAGAGCCCGGTATCGCAGATGAGCGCGAGATCGGCTTTCAGTTCCTCGGCATGTTCTGTCATGAATGGGGCGAGCGAGGGAGAGCCCGACTCCTCCTCGCCTTCGAGGAAGATCGTGAGCCGGCCGGGCAGGCTGCCGTGAACGTGTTTCCACGCCCGGCATGCCTCGATGAAGGTCATCAACTGACCCTTGTCGTCCGAGGCGCCGCGGGCGCGGATCACCTTGCCCTTGGGCGTGTCCTGTATTTCAGGGTCGAACGGGTCGCGGTCCCAGAGGTCGAGCGGGTCGACCGGCTGCACGTCGTAATGGCCGTAAAAGAGAAGGTGCCGGCCCTCGCCCGCGGACTGACCGACGACCATCGGGTGGCCCGGCGTGGGGCGGGCGGCGGCGTCGAAGCCGAGGTTGCGGAGATCGCTGGCCAGCCACTCGGCGGCCGTTGCGCAATCGGCCTTGTAGGCAGGGTCGGTGGAAATCGACGGGATGCGCAGAAGCTCGAACAGCCGGTCGGTGGCTTCGGGAAGGGTTTCGTCGATCCGGGCAAGAACGGCGTCGAGGCTCATGGGGGACTCCTGTCTGGTTCGGTTCGGACCGTATCAGCGGATTCCGCGTTGTCCAGTTGAGCCGGCGCGCGATGCAATGCCTCGTCGCAGGCTCCGATCCCTGCGCGGCAAATTGTACCCTCGTCATCTCGGAAATTGACCTTTATCAAGGACCGCGGCGGGCAGGCCCCTTAGGGCTATGAGTGACAGGCAAAGCGCCAGGGAGACGGAAATGGACTATAACGCACAGCTCGACCGGGCGATTCAGCGCCTCCACGACGAGGGTCGTTATCGGACCTTTATCGATATCGAGCGTCGCAAGGGCCAGTTTCCGAAAGCGACCTGGACGAAGGCCGACGGGACGGAAAAGGAAATCACCGTCTGGTGCGGCAACGACTACCTCGGCATGGGGCAGCATCCGGCCGTGCTTGGTGCGATGCATGAGGCGCTTGACGCCACCGGTGCCGGGTCGGGCGGTACGCGCAATATCTCGGGCACCACGGTCTACCACAAGCGGCTGGAAGCAGAGCTTGCGGACCTGCACCGCAAGGAAGCGGCACTGGTCTTCACCTCGGCCTATATCGCCAACGATGCGACGCTTTCGACCCTGCCGAAACTCTTTCCCGGCCTGATCATCTATTCCGATAACCTCAACCACGCCTCGATGATCGAGGGCATCCGCCGCAACGGCGGCGCCAAGCGCATCTTCAAGCACAACGACCTCGCCCATCTGCGCGCGATGCTGGAGGCGGATGATCCCGCCGCGCCGAAGCTCATCGCCTTCGAGTCGATCTATTCGATGGACGGCGACATCAGCCCGATGGAAGCGATCTGCGATCTCGCCCAGGAATTCAACGCGCTCACCTATCTCGACGAGGTCCATGCCGTCGGCATGTATGGCCCGCGCGGTGCCGGCATCGCCGAGAAGCTGGGGCTGATGGGCCGCATCGACATCATCAACGCGACGCTCGCCAAGGCTTACGGCGTCATGGGCGGCTATATCGCGGCCACGGCAAAGATGTGCGACGCGATCCGTTCCTACGCGCCGGGCTTCATCTTCACCACCTCGCTGCCGCCGGCAGTCGCGGCTGGTGCGGCGGCCTCGGTCCGCTTCCTCAAGACCGCCGACGGGCAGGACCTGCGCGACAAGCAGCAGGAGCATGCCCGCGTTCTGAAGGCGCGGCTTAAGGCCATGGGCCTGCCGATCATCGACCACGGTACCCATATCGTCCCGGTCCATGTCGGCGATCCGGTGCACTGCAAGAAGATTTCCGACATGCTCCTCGAGCACTACGGGATCTACGTGCAACCGATCAACTTCCCGACCGTCCCGCGCGGGACCGAGCGGCTGCGCTTTACGCCCTCCCCGGTGCATTCGATGGCCGATATCGATCACCTTGTGCGCGCCATGGACAAGCTCTGGGCACATTGCGCGCTGAATCGCGCCGAACTCAGTGCCTGACGCCTTCGGCGGTCGCAATCGCGCTTGCCCTGTGGTATTTAATCCTGAATAGGACAGCACTGGCACGACGAATCGTCGGCCGCTTGGGGATAACGGACGGGGCAGTGGGCATGATCGGGCGGAGGGTACCTCCTTCGACGCTGGATGCGGACAAACCCAAAGGGTTTGACGACTTCGAACTGCGGCTCGGCGATGTCATGCGTGGAGAGCGTGCAACGCTCGCCAAATCCCTCCTCGACGTTCAGCGCGAACTGAAGATCAAGGCGAGCTATATCGCCGCGATCGAGAATTGCGACATCTCGGCTTTCGAGACCCCCGGATTCGTGGCCGGATACGTGCGGTCCTACGCGCGCTACCTCGGCATGGATGCCGAATGGGCGTTCCAGCGCTTCTGCGAAGAGGCGAACTTCACCGTCGCCCATGGCATGTCGGCCGCCGCTTCGGGGCCGAAGCCGGGACGCCGGAAGATCGAATACAGCGACCCCTTGGCCAATCCGAACGCGAGCTTCGTGCCGCGCGGTGAGGCGTTCTGGTCCGGCGTCCAGCCCGGCGCCATCGGCTCCATTCTCGTTCTCGCGATGCTGATCGGCGGGATCGGTTATGGCGGCTGGTCGGTGCTGCAGGAAGTGCAGAAGGTGCAGCTTGCGCCGGTCGATCAGGCGCCCGGAGTGGTGGCTGAACTAGACCCCTTGGCGGGTGCCGGAGCCACAGCGTCGGAGCAAATGCAGTCGGGCGAAGTGGCGTTGGCCGCGCTGCCGGGGCAGGACGCCTTGCCGCCCGCACCCGAGGCGCTCGACCGGCTCTACCGTCCCGCGGCGCTCGACGTGCCGGTCCTCGTCGCTCGTGACGGCCCGATCGCGGCGATCGATCCGCGCAGCGTCGGCACGCTGACCGTCGCCGCGGCGCCGGAAGAGGTCGCGCCGGTGACCGAAATGCCCGCACTTGGCGAAACGCCTGTTCAGGTCGTGGCGGCAGATGCGCCGGAACTGGAATTGCTCGCCGTGCGCCCGGCTTGGGTCCGGGTCCAGGCCGCCGACGGCACCGTCATCTTCGAGAAGATCCTCGATGCCGGCGAGCGTTACGTGCTGCCGAAGACCGAGGAAGCGCCGGTCCTGCGTGTCGGCGAATCGGGCGCGCTTTACTTCGCGATCAACGGACAGACCTACGGACCTGCGGGCGACCGGGGATCGGTCACCAAGAACCTAGTCCTTTCGCCCGAAGCGCTGACGGCGAAATATGCGCTCGCCGATATGAACGGCGACGAAGACCTGGTGAAATACACCACGACGGTTGCCGATGCCGGTGCAGTCGTCGCGCCCGAGCCCGTCAGCGAATAGAACAACCGCGCATTGCCGCCGGCACCCTTGCGGTCTATCTAGTGCACGACCACGTGCAAGCCGAGGCTGACATGTCCCACAATCCGATCCGACCCTGGCGCAATATCGACCGGCGCAAGTCGCGCCAGATCATGGTGGGCAAGGTCGCCGTCGGAGGCGATGCCCCGATCTCTGTCCAGACGATGACCAACACCATCACCTCGGACGTGAAGGCGACCCTCGAACAGGTGCAGCGTGCTGCCGTCGCCGGGGCCGATATCGTGCGTGTTTCCACCCCGGACGAAGCCTCGACCCGCGCCTTGCGCGCGATCGTCGCCGAAAGCCCGGTGCCGATCGTTGCGGACATCCATTTCCACTACAAGCGGGCCATCGAAGCGGCGGAGGCGGGGGCTGCGTGTCTCCGCATCAATCCCGGCAATATCGGCTCGGCCGCCCGCGTGCGCGAGGTGGTGCAGGCCGCGAAGGATCACGGCTGTTCGATCCGGATCGGGGTCAATGCCGGGAGTCTCGAAAAGCATCTGCTCGACAAATATGGCGAACCCTGTCCCGACGCGATGGTCGAAAGCGGGCTCGACCATATCAAGCTGTTGCAGGACAACGATTTTCATGAATTCAAGATCTCGGTGAAGGCCTCCGACGTGTTCCTCGCCGCCGCCGCCTATCAGCAGTTGGCCGACGTGACGGACGCGCCGATCCATCTTGGCATCACCGAAGCGGGCGGACTTGTCTCCGGCACGGTGAAATCCGCGATCGGCCTTGGCAATCTTCTCTGGTCGGGGATCGGCGATACGATCCGCGTCTCGCTCTCCGCCGATCCGGTCGAGGAGGTGAAGGTCGGCTACGAGATCCTGAAATCGCTCGGGCTCAGGCATCGGGGCGTCACCATCATCTCCTGCCCGTCCTGCGCGCGGCAGGGTTTCGACGTGATCAAGACGGTGAGTGCGCTCGAAGAACGTCTGGCCCATGTCACGACCTCGATGTCGCTCTCGATCATCGGCTGCGTGGTGAACGGGCCGGGCGAGGCGCTGATGACCGATATCGGCTTTACCGGCGGGGGGGCAGGCTCGGGCATGGTCTATCTCGCGGGGCGGCAGAGCCACAAGATGACGAATGACCAGATGATCGACCACATTGTCGAACTGGTCGAGAAGAAGGCCACCGAGATCGAGGCGGCGAAAGAGGCGGCGGAGTAGGGGCGCTGCCCCGGCAGCGCCTTGGCATTCTGGCGGTAATTCCGAACGGAAGAAGACGCGGAGCGTTGACGCCGCCCGGCGCCCCGGCTAGCTGATCGGCCATGGCCCGCGCACCGCTTCTGCAACTTTCCGGCATCTCGCTGACCTTCGGCGGCAATCCTGTCTTCGACGGGCTCGATCTTGTTGTGCAGCCGGGCGACCGGGTTGCGCTGGTCGGGCGCAACGGGTCGGGCAAGTCGACGCTGATGAAGGTGATGGCGGGTCTCGTGGAACCCGACCGGGGCGAGCGGGTCGTCTCTCCCGGCGTGACGGTCGGCTACATGGAGCAGGAGCCCGACCTCTCCGGTTTCGAAACGCTCGGGGATTTCGCGGCCTCGGGTCTCCCTGAGGGTGAAGCCTACCGGGTTTCGGTCGTCGCTGAGGGTTTGAAATTCGATCCCGCGACGCCGGTCGCATCGGCTTCGGGCGGTGAACGGCGGCGCGCGGCTCTGGCCAAGCTGCTCGCCGAGGCTCCGGAACTGATGCTTCTCGACGAGCCGACCAACCATCTCGACATCGAGGCGATCGGCTGGCTTGAGGACCAGCTGCGAGAAACCCGCGCGGCCTATGTCGTCATCAGCCATGACCGCGCGTTTCTCAGGGCGTTGACGAAGGCGGTGCTGTGGATCGACCGCGGTGTCGTCAGGCGCAACGAACGGGGGTTCGAGACATTCGAGGATTGGCGTGAGACGGTCTGGGCCGAGGAGGACCTCGCCCGTCACAAGCTGGACCGCAAGATCAAGGCCGAGGCACGTTGGGCGGTCGAGGGCATCTCGGCGCGCAGGAAGCGCAACCAGGGCCGGGTGCGGGCCTTGCAGGCGATGCGGGCCGACCGTGCCGCGCTGATCCGGCGCCAGGGGACGGCGGATATGGCACTCGATACCGGCCAGGTTTCCGGCAAGCTGGTGATCGAGGCGAAGGGGATTTCAAAGGCCTTCGGGGACAAGGTCATCCTGCGGCCCTTCGACCTCAAGGTGCTGCGCGGCGACCGGGTGGCCTTCGTCGGCCCGAACGGTGTCGGCAAGACCACGCTTCTGAAAATCCTGACCGGCGAGATCGCGCCGGATACCGGCAGCATCCGGCTCGGCACCAATCTGGAGATCGCAGTCTTCGATCAGGCGCGGGCGACGCTGGATTTTTCGATGACGCTTTGGGACGGCCTCGTGAATGACCCCGAAATGGCGGTGTCGGGACGGTCGGATCAGGTGATGGTGCGCGGTGTGCCCAAGCATGTCGTCGCCTACCTCAAGGATTTCCTCTTCGACGAGGCGCAGGCGCGGGCGCCGATCGGGTCGCTGTCGGGCGGTGAACGGGCGCGGTTGCTCTTGGCCCGGATCATGGCGAAGCCGTCGAACCTTCTGGTGCTCGACGAACCGACGAACGACCTGGACGTCGAGACGCTGGATCTTTTGCAGGACATTCTCGGCGACTACGACGGGACTGTGCTGTTGGTCAGCCATGACCGCGACTTCATCGACCGGGTGGCGACGACGACAATCGCGATGGAAGGCGACGGACGGGCCGTGACCTATTCCGGGGGCTGGAGCGATTACCAGTCCCAAAGGGCCGCACCGGCGCCCGTGCCGGAGAAGGCCGTGAAATCGACGCCGAAAGCGGCGGAGCCCAAGCCGAAGAAAGCGCCGCAAGGCCTTACGTTCACGGAAAAACACCGGTTGGAGTCCCTGCCGGACATCATCGAGAAGCTGGAGGCCGAGATCGGCAAGCTCAGCGACTTCCTCGGCGATCCGGAGCTTTTTCAGAAGGCGCCGGACAAGTTCCGCCGCGCCTCGGAGGGACTGGCCGAGCGTCAGGCGGCGCTGGCGGCGGCGGAGGAGGAATGGCTGATGCTGGAAGAGAAGGCCACCACGGCATGAGGCGGCCGCTCGACGGGCTTCGGATCGTCGAGATTGCGGGTCTCGGTCCGACTCCTTTCGCGACGATGACGCTCGCCGACATGGGCGCAGATGTGATCCGGATCGAGCGGCCAGGGAATCGGCATCTTCTGGGGCTCGATTACGACATCCTGAATCGGGGCAGGGGCTTCGTCGCGCTCGATCTGAAATCGGAGGAGGGGCGCGGGATCGCGCGGCGGCTGATCCTGCGGGCCGATGGGTTGATCGAGGGGATGCGCCCCGGCGTGATGGAGCGACTCGGGCTGGGGCCGGAGGATTTCCCGGGTAACCCTCGGCTTGTCTATGGACGGATGACCGGCTGGGGGCAGGCGGGGCCACTGGCCCATGCCGCCGGACACGACATCAACTACATCGCGCTGTCGGGCGCGCTCCACGCGATCGGGCCGGCTGAGCGGCCAGTGCCGCCGTTGAACCTGCTCGGCGATTTCGGCGGCGGTGGCATGTATCTCGCCTTCGGGATGGTCTGCGCCTTTCTTGAGGCGGCCAAAAGCGGCAAGGGGCAGGTCGTGGATGCCGCGATCAGCGACGGCACCGCTCATCTGATGGCGATGATCCAGGCGCTGGCGGCAGGCGGCCAGTGGCGGGACGCTCGCGAAGCGAACCTGCTGGACGGCGCGGCGCCGTTCTACGGCTGCTACCGCTGCAAATGCGGGGGCTTCCTGGCGGTCGGGGCCATCGAGCCGAAGTTCTGGGCCGAGTTTCTGGAACGGATCGGTCTCGATGCAGGGGCGATGCCCGACCGGATGGACAAAGCGCGCTGGCCGGAGATGCGCGCGATCGTCACCGGACGGATTGCTGAAAGGTCGAGGGATGAATGGGCGGCCCTCTTGGAGGGAACCGATGCCTGCGCTGTGCCGGTCCTGACCATCACCGAGGCGCC
>JBNKFC010000348.1:0-6107 GCA_050289105.1 Paracoccaceae bacterium
GAAGAGAAGGGCCGGCACCAGCGTCACGAGAAGCAGCGCCATGCGAAGTTCGGGATCGAGGAGGAGACCGCTCGTGTTGCGCAGGGTCCGGCCCGACGGGTAGAGCCGCCGCGAGAGCGCGAAGATCAGGAAGACGAGGATCACGAGTTCCCCCCAGGCCCCCGACTGGCTGCCGCCAAGTCCGCCCACCGGTGAAATGCCCGAAGTCGAAAGGGTCGACATGGCGTGGCAGGCGGCCGTCAGAGCCGTGTCGCCCGCCAGGATGAGACCGATCCAGAGGGCCAGCGTCAGCCCGGCATAGGCCGGCAAGAGCGTCTTGGTGTAGCGCCAGAGCCGTTCGGACGGGGCGGTGCCCCGTGCCGCCTGCCCGGCCGAGATCGCGCCCTGCCCAGCCGGCGCGCCGCTCAACACTTCGAACCCGCCGAGGTTCATCGGTGCAAGGATCGCCACCGCCGTCACCAGCACGAAAAAGCCGCCCATCCAGCCCACGAGGGCGCGCCAGAGATGAACCGATACGGGCAGCCGCCCCGGATCGAAAAGCGTCGCCCCGGTCGTGGTGAGCGAGGACACCATCTCCCACCAGGCGTTGTAGAGGGTGGTGTCAGGGACCGCCTCGGACAGGGGCACGGCGAGCATGAGCGGCAGGAGAGAGAAGGTGCCGAGGAGCGTCAGCAGGTGGTTGCGCGCGGGGTTGCCGGCCCGGTTGGCTGCGGTCGCGATCGCCAGAAGCACCGCGAGCATCAGAAAGAGCGCGCCGGAATAGAAGAACGCCCGCGCCACCGCATGGGCGCTGACAGTCAGCGCGTGCGCCGCCGGGATGAACATCGCAACCGCCCCGATCCCCATCAGGACAACCATGAACGGAAGATCGAGAAGCCGGCGCATGGCTCAGAAGAAATCGATCGAGACCTGGAGAAGCCGTTCGACCTCCGGCACGTCGCCCGACATGCAGAAGAGCGCGATGACATCGCCTTCCTCGACCCGGGTGTCGCCGGTCGGTTTTACCACCTTCTCGCCCTTCATCAGCGCGCCCATCAGCACGCCTTCGGGGAACTCGATGTCGCGGATCGGGCGGCCGGCGATGGGTGAGGTCGAGAGCACCTGCGCTTCGATCACCTCGGCCTCGGCGTCTCCGATGGAATAGATCGCCCGAACCCGGCCGTGCCGGATATGGCGCAGGATCGACGAAACCGTCGTGGCACGCGGGTTGATGTAGGCATCGATGTCGAGCGCGCCCATCAGCGGCACCAGCGTCGGATCGTTGATCAGAGCGATTGCCATGGGGCAGCCAGCCTGCTTGGCGCGGACGGCGGCGAGGATGTTGGTCTTGTCGTCGTCGGTCACGGCAAGCACCGCGTCGGCGCGGTCGATATTGGCCTCGGCCAACAACTCCATGCTCATCCCGTCGCCGTTGAGCACGATGGTGCGTTCCAGCGAGTCGGCGGCGCGTTCGGCCTGCGCACGGCTTTTCTCGATCATCTTCGCGCGGATGCGGTCGGTGCGCTTTTCAAGCGCGCGCGCCACGGCGAGGCCGACATTCCCGCCGCCTATGATGACGATGCGCTCCTGCTTCTTCGTGGCTTTGCCGAAGATGTCGAGCGTGCGGTTCACGTCCTCGACATGGGCGAAGACATAGATCTGGTCGCCGGCGAACAGCTGGTCATCCGGTTCGGGTGCGAAGAGGCGCCCTTCGCGTCGCACGCCGACGACGATGGCCCTCAGCGTCGAAAAAAGGTCCGTCAACTGGCGCAGGGGCGTGTTCAGGACCGGGCAATCCTCGTCCAGCGCGACGCCCAGAAGCTGCGCCTTGCCGTTCATGAAGCTTTCGGTATCGAAGGTCGAAGGCGCCGCGAGACGCTGGAGCGCGGCCTCTGCAACCTCGCGCTCGGGGCTGATGACCACGTCGATAGGCAGATGCTCGCGCCGGTAGAGGTCTGAATAGATCGCGTCCATGTAGGACTGCGCCCTCAGCCGCGCGATCTTCCGGGTGATGCCGAAGACCGAATGGGCCACCTGGCAGGTGACCATGTTGACCTCATCCGAGTGGGTCGCGGCGATGATCATGTCGGCGTCCCGCGCCCCTGCGCGTTCCAGCACGTCCGGATAGGAGGCGAAGCCCGCCACCCCCTGAACGTCCAGCGTCTCGGTGGCCCGGCGCACCAGTTCGGCATTGTTGTCGACGATAGTGACGTCGTTGTTTTCACCCGAGAGATGGCGCGCAATCTGCCAGCCGACCTGGCCCGCGCCACAGATGATGACTTTCATGCCGTCTCTCCCGCATGAGGCTGCCGCTCTTGATAGGCGCAGCCCCCGGCGGGGTCAACGCCACTGACCGTCCCGCCCGGCATGGCGTTTCAGCCCCCTGAATTGCGGTTTCAGACACTCTCTTCTTCGTCTTCGTCCTCGAGATGCGCAATCCGCGCGCCCGACTTCGACGTCGTCACTACACCGAGCGATTTCAGCTTTCGGTGAAGCGCGGACCGTTCCATCCCGACGAAGGTCGCTGTGCGGCTGATATTGCCGCCAAAGCGGTTGATCTGGGTCAGGAGGTATTCCCGCTCGAACAGTTCGCGTGCTTCCCGCAAGGGCAGCGTCGCGAGGCCGCCGGAGAGGACGATCCGCCCCTCTTCGACGGGACCTTCGCTCTGCCCCGGCAGTTCGCGCGCCTCGATCGCGCCACTGTGGTCCCCGAGGATCAGGACGCGTTCGATGACATTGCGCAACTGGCGGATATTGCCGGGCCAGGACATGGTCTGCATCAGCGCCTCGGCCTCGTCGCTGATCGGCCGAAGTGGCAGGCCTTGGCTCTTGTTGAAACCTTCGATGAAATGGCGGGAAAGCTCGGGAATGTCCTCCCGCCGCTCTTCCAGGGGCGGCACGGCGACCGGGACGACATTCAGCCGGTCGTAGAGTTCCTGGCGGAACCGGCCGGCTGCGATCTCGGCCGTGAGGTCCCGCGTCGTGGACGAAATCACCCGCAGATCGACGCGGACCCGGTCGGCGCCGCCGACGCGGGTGAACTGCTGTTCGGTCAGCACGCGCAGGATTTTCGACTGCGTGCCAAGGGGCATGTCCGCGACCTCGTCGAAGTAGACGACGCCGCCGTGAGCCTGTTCGAGAAGCCCCTTTTCGACGCCGCGTTCCGGCGTTTCGCGGCCGAAGAGCACTTCTTCCATCCGCTCCGGTTCGATCGAGGCGGAGGAGACTGTGACAAAAGGCGCGCTCGCGCGGTTCGAATTGACATGGATGTAACGCGCCGCGACCTCCTTGCCGGAGCCCGGCTGGCCGGTCAGCATCACCCGTCCGTTCGACTTCGTGACCTTGTCGAGCTGTCCCTTCAGCGCCCGGAAGGCGGGCGAGGACCCGATCATTTCGGACGATGTCACGTCACGGCGCCGGAGTGAGGCATTTTCGCGCCGCAGCCGCGCGGTTTCCATCGCGCGGGAAATCACGACGGTCAGCTGGTCGATGTTGAAGGGCTTCTCGATGAAGTCGTAGGCGCCCTGCTTGATCGCCGCGACGGCGATCTCGATGTTGCCGTGGCCCGAAATGATGATGATCGGCACATCGGGATTGTCGCGCTTCACCGTCTTCAGAATGTCGATACCGTCCATCCGGCTGTCCTTCAGCCAGATATCGAGGATCATCAGCGCCGGCGCCTCGGCATTGATCTCGGCCATGCATTCATCGGAATTCGACGCGAGCCGCGTGGTGAAGCCCTCGTCCTTCAAAATATCCGAAATCAACTCACGGATGTCGCGCTCGTCGTCTACGATCAGAATGTCGCTCATGTCTCACCTCCGACCGCTTCTGCGGTCCTTTCTCTTGCTCCTCGGCCGGTCCGTGCCCGCGGCAACCGGATTTCGGCCAGCGCGCCCCGATGGGTGCAGCCTTCGAATATTTCGGCGTCGCTGAGAGTCAGCGTGCCGCCATGTTCCTCGATGATTTTCTTGACGATCGACAGGCCAAGGCCCGTGCCCTTTTCCCGGGTGGTCACATAAGGCTCGAAGAGCCGTGCGCGGTCCTCCGGCAAGCCGATCCCGTTATCGGCGATACGGATTGTCACGAGATCGTCGCCCTCCTGCATGCTGACGCGCACTTCCGGATCGTAGCCTTCCGGCGCACCCTTTTCTCTCAGGGATTCAGTAGCTTCCCCGGCGTTCTTGATAAGGTTTGTGACCGCCTGCGAGATCATTGTGGCATCCAGCTCTACGACGACCGGCGCTTCGGGGATCTCGGCGACCAGACGCGCCCCGTGCAAGGCGTCTTCCTGCAGGGTGACCGCATCGCGCATCAGCTTGGTCAGGTCGTGGTCACGCCGGTCGGGCTCCGGCATCCGCGCGAATTTCGAGAACTCGTCGACGATCCGCCGCAGGTCGCCGGTTTGGCGGACGATGACATCGGTCATCTGTTCGAGAGAGTCAGATTCGTCGCCCACCAGCTTGGTGAACTTGCGTTTGATGCGTTCGGCCGACAGCTGGATCGGCGTGAGGGGGTTCTTGATTTCGTGCGCGATGCGGCGGGCGACGTCGCCCCAGGCCGCCATGCGCTGGGCAGAGACCAAATCGGTCACATCGTCGAAGGCGACCACGTAGCCTTCCAGCCGACCGTCCGCATTGCGCCGGATCGCCACGCGGACAAGGAGATTTTCGAGCCGCCCGCCCCGGCTGACCTTGATCTCTTCCTGCACGACTTCCCCGATCCCGTCGCGCAACCGGTCGAAGAGCGCCGCGAATTCCGGCACGGCCTCGGCCAGTGGCCGGTCGTGATCGGACGTTTCCTCAAGATGCAGAAGCCTCGTCGCAGCACGGTTGAGAAAATCGACCCGCCCCTCGGCATCGAGACCGATCACACCCGACGTCACCGAAGACAGCACGGAATCGAACAGCCTGCGGCGCCGCTCGGTCGCGCGGTTCGTATCGATCAGCGCCTGCCTCTGGCTGTTGAGTTGGCGGGTCATCTGGTTGAAGACCCGGCCGAGCATGGCGATCTCGTCGTCGCCCTCCTCTTCGATCACCTGGACTTCCAGATCGCCCCCGCCGACCCGCTGCGCTGCCCCCGCAAGCCGCCCGACCGGACGCGACAGGCGTTCGGCAAACCACAGGCCCATCCAGATCGCGGCAAGGACGAGAATCAGGGCAAAGCCGATATAGACCAGCCCGAATTCGAAAAGGACCTTGCCGCGCGACGCTTCCAACTGCTGGTAGAGCCCGACCGTCGCCCGCGTCTCGTCGAGAAGGCTCAGGATCTCGCCGTCGACGCTGCGGCTGACATAGAGGTAACGGTCGGCGAAGGCGGGCAGTGCCACAAGCGCGCGGAACTCGTTGTTGGCCCAATCCTCGATCAGCACCGTTTCGCCAGCCTTCGCGCGGGCGATCTCGTCGTCGCTTGGCCTTTCGAAATCGAAGAGGTAACTGCGCTCACCGCGCGCGCGCAGTTCGCCCCCGCCGTCGATCACGTAGGCTTCGCGCAAGCCCCGCTGAACCTGGCTTTGGCCATGCGTCAGGAGCTGCCGCAGGTCGCCGTCAGAAAGCAGAAACGTGCCCTGCCGCGCGTTGTTGATATAAAGCGCCAGCGCCTCTGCATCGGCGACAAGGTCGCGGCGATGCTCGTCCTGATAGGCTTCGGCCGCTGCGAGCGACGTGCCGACCACACCGCGCACCCGGTCGGAAAACCAGCCTTCGAGACCAATGTTCACGGTCAGCCCGGCAAAGACCGCGACGAGGATCGTCGGCACCAGCGCGATCCCCGCGAAGACGCCGGTGAGCCGAAGGTGCAACCGGGAACCGGCCGACTTGGCCCGCCGCGCGGCGATCATCCGTGCGAGGCGGGCAAGGACCATGCCTCCGAGCATGAGGAAATAGACGAGGTCGGCCAGCAGCACGAGCCGGAGCGCCGTCGAGTTGGCGCCCTGCCCGAACGGCCCCAGCGCCACGAAAGTCGCAAGCGCGAGGATCGGTCCAAGGACAACGAGTCCGACCGTCACGCCATTCTGGAAACGGCGTTGCCGCCGCAGCCGGGTGATCCGGTCCCATGATGCGCTTCGCGCCAGGCCCTGCACGAGCTTGCCCCTGATCTTGCGCCGCAATCGCGGCTACCGCCGATAT
>JBNKFC010000349.1:0-5003 GCA_050289105.1 Paracoccaceae bacterium
CGACCTCGACGCGACGGTGTTCCAGAACGCCGCAGGTCAGGGGCAGGGCGCGCTCGACGCGGCGGTCAAGCTCGCCAGGGGCGAGGCCGTGGATCAGAAGGTCTACATCCCGTTCGAACTGGTGACCCCGGCGAACATCGACAACTACCTGTCGAAGAACTGATCCCGAGAAGATCATAGGAGGGCGGCGCGACTGCGCCGCCCTATTTCTCTTGCCGCGCAGGGGGGCGTGGGAAGAGTATGCAGATACCGCAGAGCTTTGGGGAGGCGAGAGCCGTGGCACAGGCGACACATGGCCTAGGGGGCCTTAAATACGATCCCGCAAAGAAAACGCGACCGCAGGAACTGAACGTCTTTCTCGCGCTGATCCTGATCGTCGTGATCTTCGAGGCTCTCGGGCGCTTCCTGATCGGCGACAGCTTCCTCTTCAACACGCGCGACAACATCGACACCCTGTTCAACCAGCAGCGGCTGCAGATCATCATCCTTCAGGTGTCGATCGTCGGGATCATCGCCATCGGCGTGACCCAGGTCATCATATCGGGCGGAATCGACCTCTCGTCGGGGTCGATCGTCGGCGCGACCGCGATGATCGCGATGAGTTTTGCCCAGACCGCCATCGTGAACGGCAACCCCAATCCGAAGGCGATCTTTGGCGAATGGGCGATGGACCTGCCGGTGATCGTCCCGCTTGTCGTCGGTCTCGCCTGCGGTCTCGTCGCCGGCGCGATCAACGGTCTGCTGGTCGCCTATACCCGGATTCCGCCCTTCATCGCGACGCTCGGCATGATGGTGTCGGCGCGCGGTCTGTCGAAGTGGTGGTCTAACGGCAACCCGATCTCGTTCCCTACGGAAAGCTATGCCTCGATTGGCAAGGGCCTGATGCCGGTCGTGATCTTCGTCGGGCTCGCGGTCCTGTTCCACATGATCATGACCTACACGAAATACGGCAAGCACTGCTACGCGATCGGCTCCAACGAAGCGGCCGCGCGCATGTCGGGTATCAGCGTCAACCACCACAAGGTGCTGGTGTTCATGATCGCCGGGATGCTGGCATCGCTCGCCGCCGTTGTCCTGTCGTCGAAGAACCTCACGGCGCAGGCCGGGATGGGGGTGATGTACGAACTCGACGCAATCGCCATGGCGGTCATCGGCGGCGTGTCGTTGCAGGGCGGGCGCGGTTCGATCCTCGGGACGGTGCTTGGCGCGCTGATCTTCGGGGTGATCATTTCGGGGTTCACCTTCCTCAGGCTCGACGCCTACTACCAGGAGATGGTGAAGGGCGTGATCATCGTGGCGGCGGTCGTTCTCGACCAGTGGCGCCAAAGAGGCCGTTCGCGCGGCTGACAGGGGGAAGAGACATGAGCGACATCATTCTGGAAACGCGCGGGCTCACCAAGCATTACGGCGGTGTCCACGCGCTCGACGATGCGGATTTCGTCCTGCGCAAGGGCGAGCACGTGGCCATCGTCGGCGACAACGGCGCCGGCAAGTCCACCTTCGTGCGGCAGATCACGGCGGTGGAAAAGCACACCTCGGGCGAGATCCATTTCGACGGCAGCAACGTCGAGTTCGAGGACCCGCTGGAGGCGCGCGAGGCGGGGATCGAGACGGTGTTCCAGACCCTCGCTCTCGCCGACGACCTCGACGTGCCGTCGAACCTCTTCCTCGGGCGGGAACTGCTGAAGATGAAGCTCGGGCCGTTCTCGATCCTCGACCGCCGGGCGATGCGCGAACGCACGCTCGAGGCGTTGAAGACGACGGCGGTGAAGATCCCGAACGTCGACAACCCGATCCGCAACATGTCCGGTGGCCAACGGCAATGCGTGGCGATCGCGCGGACGGCGGCATTCGCGTCCAAGCTCGTGATCATGGATGAGCCGACCGCAGCGCTCGGCGTGCAGGAGACGGCGCAGGTCGAGAACATCATCCGGGGTCTGAAGGACCGCGGCGTGCCGCTGATCCTCATCAGCCACAACCTGCGCCAGGTCTTCGACCTCGTGGACCGGATCGTCGTCTTCCGCCGCGGCAGGATCGTCGCCTCGCTGAACAAGGACGAGACCGACGGCAATGACGTTGTCGCCTACATCACCGGCGTGAAGGGCGAATCCGCCGCCTCCTACGCCTGAGGCGAGGGTGGGGTGGATTTTCCGGCCTGTCTCGATATTCTCGCCTGAACCGGCTATGAGCGATCGCCGGCCGCAGCGGCGGGACAGGATTAGGATGTGAACATTCCATATGGATATCAATGCTCTCGATCTTCCGCGTCGCGCCGCCTCGTCAGTGCGGCCGGGCGTGATCGCAAGGTGTGATCGATGAAACTGATCGATGCCAGCCACCCGTTCTACCGTCCCGCGTGGCGACGGGTTGCCGTCGTGGCAGCCTGTTTTGGCTGGGCATTGATCGAGCTCATCATGGGATCGCCCGGCTGGGCGATACTCTTCGGCGGGGTTGGGCTTTACGCGGCCTACGAACTTTTTGTCGCCAATACGGGCGACACGGATGAAAAGGACAGATGAATGAGCCGACTGCTAGTCAAACCCAAGGGTCAGGCCGGAAAGGTCCACGAGGTCACGCCGAAAAGCGCGGGCTGGTCCTATGTCGGCTTCGACCTCTACCGGCTTTCCCCGGGTGACGTGGCGCAGGAGGAGACCGGCGACCGCGAGGTGATCCTGGTTCTGGTCGAGGGCAAGGCCAAGATCAGCGCCGGCGATCGGGATTTCGGCGAGATGGGCGAGCGGATGAATGTCTTCGAGGGCACGCCCCCGCATTGCGCCTACGTCCCCAATGGCAGCAACTGGGCGGCCGTCGCCACCACCGAATGTACACTCGCAGTCTGCTCGGCGCCCGGAAAGGGTGGGCATGAGGCGCAGATCATCGGGCCGGCCGGGATCTCGAAGTCGACGCGCGGCAAGGGCACCAATACCCGCCACGTCTTTCCCATCGCGATGGAAGAGCGCGACGTGGCCGACAGCCTTCTGGTGACCGAGGTCTATACGCCGTCGGGCAACTGGTCCTCCTACCCGCCGCACCGGCATGACGAGGATGACTATCCCAACATGACCTACCTCGAGGAGACCTACTATCACCGGCTGAACCCGGCGCAGGGATTCGGGGTTCAGCGGGTCTGGACCGAGGATGGGAGCCTCGACGAAACGATCTCGGTCAGCGATCACGACGTGGTCCTCGTTCCGAAAGGGCATCATCCCTGTGGCGCGCCCTATGGCTACGAGATGTACTACCTCAACGTCATGGCGGGGCCGATCCGCAAATGGCGGTTCAAGAACCACCCGGATCACGACTGGATTTTCCAGCGCGACTCGAAACTGTGATTAGGGGTTTGATCCCGGTCGCTTGCGGGACGTAGTTCAACCGTGCCCACGCTCCGGATCGGCGCGTGTCGGCACGGTCGGGAACCAGTCCGCGTAAGGCGCGCTCAGCGTGCGGTCGTAAAGGGCAGAGAGGGCCGGGATCGGATCCTCAGACCAGTCGATGCGAAGGGTCAGCGGGGCGCTGTCATCCGCCACGACGAGGAGCGCCGCTGACTGCAAACCCCGGCTATCGCCGCCTGCAGCCTCTGCGGCGGCGAGAGCGGCGATAAGACGTTCCGCGAAAGCGCCGCGTGCGCGCTTGAAGCCCGACAGCATGGCCGCCAGAACCTCCGGACCGGTCAGGAGGTTGCCGCTGACGATCATCCCGTCGCCTGAGAGCGATCCATGCCACATGGTGTTCTTGGCGCCGGTGAAGGCCGCGCAGCCGCCCTGTCGGTCGAGTGCCGCGAGCTGGCGCCAGTCGCGGCCGCGATCGGGCTCCGTCACCGCCGCCACGGCATCTGAGGCGCTCGTCCCGTCCGCCATGAGCGACAGGACATTCTCTCCCCAAAGCGTGGACGGCGATGCGCCCTGCGACGCCGACATTCCGGCCCGCGGGTCGCCACGCAGAACCCAGCCGCCGACGCAGAGGCTGCCGGTCGCCGCAGCGCCTCCGAGGGCGCCTGTAGATGCGTCGCGGGCAAGAATGGAAAAGGTCATGGCGTCGCTCCGTTGCAATTCTTTTAATTTATCATGAAAATTTTGACGAAAGCAAATTATCATGATAAATAGGCGGACATAATCAACACAACAGGGGGCTTCGCACATGCCATTCACCACGCTTTCCCGTCGGGGCTTCGGCCTTCTGACTGCGGCACTTCTGGCGACCTCGTCATTGACCGTGCCGGCATTGGCCGAGACGCCGCCAGGCGTTCTGGTCATCGGCCAGATCGCGGAGCCGCAATCGCTCGACCCGCATGCCGTGACGGCGGTGAACGACTTCCGCATCTTGATGAACGTCTATGACGGGCTGGTGCGCTACAAGGCGGGCACGCTGGAGGTGGAACCGGCGCTCGCGACCTCCTGGGATATCAGCGAGGACGGCACCGTCTATACCTTCACGCTGCGCGACGGCGTGACCTTCCACGACGGCAGCGCCTTCGACGCGGAGGCGGTGGTGTTCAACTTCGACCGCATGCTGAAGGACGATCATCCTTATCATAACACCGGGCCCTTCCCGCTGTCGTTCTTCTTCTCGGCGGTGACGTCGGTCGAGGCGGTGGATGCCAAGACGGTGAAATTCACCCTGAACGAGCCCTATGCGCCGTTCCTGTCGAATCTCGCCTATCCGACCGGCCTGATCGTCTCGCCCGCCGCGGTGATGGAGCACGGCAAGGAATTCGGCCGCCACCCGTCCGGTACCGGACCGTTCAAGTTCGCCGAATGGCGCGCGAACGAGGCGGTGGTGGTCGAGAAGAACCCCGGCTACTGGGACGGCGTCGCGGACTCGGACGCGGTCATCTACCGGCCCATCACCGATGCGAATACCCGCGTCGCCGAGATGCTCGCCGGCGGGATCGACCTGATGGTTGAGGTGCCGCCGACGGCGCTTTCGCAATTCCAGGGCGACGGGTTCAAGGTCGCGGAACAGGCGGGACCCCATGTCTGGTTCCTGATCCTGAACGCCAAGGA
>JBNKFC010000350.1:0-11995 GCA_050289105.1 Paracoccaceae bacterium
TAAAGATGCGGGGCCATCTGGGCGGTGAAGACCTCGGCAATCGCGGCGATCTTCTTGCATTCGAGTATGCCGCCCGCCCGGCCAAGCGCCGGTTGCAGGATGCGTGCGCCGCCGGTTCTGAGGACGGTGGCGAATTCCGCCTTGGTGGTGAAACGCTCTCCGGTGGCGATTGGGATGCGGGTGGCGCGGGCGACCTCGGCGAAGTCGAGCAGGTTGTCGGGCGGAATCGGCTCTTCGTACCAGAGGGGGCCGTAAGGCTCGATCGCCTGGGCGAGGCGCTGGGCGCCGGCGATGTTGAACTGGCCGTGGGTACCGAAGAGAAGATCGGCGCGGTCGCCCACCGCCTCGCGGATGGCGCGGCAGAAGGCGGCGGAGCGGGTGATGTCGCTCTGGCTCGGGTCATGGCCACCGCGGATCGTGTAGGGGCCGGCTGGGTCGAATTTCACCGCCGTGAAGCCCATGCCGACGAAGCGCGCCGCAGCCTCGGCGGCCATGTCGGGGCTGACCCAGAACTCCGCGCTCTCCTTGCCGGCCTCTGGGTAGAGATAGGTGTAGCTCCGCAGCCGTTCGTTCATCTTGCCGCCGAGAAGCGCCCAGACGGGGCGGTTCCGAGCCTTGCCGAGAATGTCCCAGCAGGCGATTTCCAGCCCCGAGAACGCGCCCATGACGGTCAGGTCAGGGCGCTGCGTGAAGCCCGAGGAATAGGCGCGGCGGAACATCAGTTCGATGTTCTCCGGGCTCTCCCCCGCCATGTGGCGGTTGAAGACATCGGTGATGACCGCCTCCATCGCCTTCGGCCCGACAGAGGAGGCATAGCATTCGCCGTAACCGGTGATGCCATCATCCGTCGTGAGCTTGACGAAGAGCCAGTAGCGCCCGCCCCAACCAGGGGCCGGAGGCGCGACCGTGAAGATCTCGAGGTCCTTGAGTTTCATTCTGTCCTCATGCGGGGCAATTGGAGGTGATAGGATGGGCGCGAAAGGAATGCGAGATGAGCGGATCGGTCACCTGCATCTGTCTTGGGGCGGACGATCTGGAACTGCTCCTGTCCGCTCCCGAAGGACTGTTCGACAACCCGGTCGATGCGGGTCAGGCGCGCGCCTTCCTGGTCGATCCGGGGCATCTGATCGTGCTGGCGCTCGCGGGGACGGAACCGGTTGGCTTCGCGTCGGGCACATTGCTTCTGCATCCGGACAAGGCGCCTTCCTTCTTCGTCAACGAGGTCGGCGTGCGCGCGGATTGGCAACGGCGTGGCATCGGTCGACGGCTTTGCGAACGGATCTTCGATGAGGCGCGTGCCAGGGGCTGCGAGGGTGGCATCTGGCTTGGCACCGAGCCGGACAACATAGCGGCGCTGGCGCTTTACCGCGCGCTCGGCGGAAAAGAGGAAATGATCGTCGGGTTCGCGTGGGACGGAGCGTTCGATGACTAGCCTCTGAACAGGATGACGTTGCGGCGGGCGGCGCCCGAGCGGGTGTCGGCGATCGCCTCGTTGATCTGGTCGAGAGTCCAGCGGCCAGAGATCAGTTCGTCGAGCTTGATGCGGCCCTGAAGGTAGAGGTCGGTGATCCACGGAATGTCGCGGGGAAGCACCGTGTCGCCCATGTTGGAGCCGATCATCGCATTGCCCGTATAGCTGAAGACCACCGGTTCCCACTGCGACTTGGCGCCGGAATGCGGCATGCCGACCGCGACCATGCGACCGCCATTCGCCAGATACCGGGTCGCGGTGTCATAGGCGGGGATGGCGCCGACGGTGACCAGCACCGCGTCGGCGCCGCGCCCGGCGATGCGTTTCGCTTCGGCCCAGGGTTTTGCCGTGCTGGCGAGGATGCCGTCCGTCGCGCCAAATTCCTTCGCGATCGCGATCTTTTCCGGTAGCATGTCGACCGCGATGATCCGTGCGGCCCCGGCAAGCCTGGCCCCCTGGATCGCATTAAGGCCGACGCCGCCCGCGCCGATCACTACCACCACCTCTCCGGGCCGGATCCGGGCGGTGTTGACGGCCGCGCCGAGACCGGTGATCACCCCGCAGGAGATCAGTGCCGCCGCCTCCATCGGAATGCCTGCCGGCAAGGGCGCGACCTGGCTGGTCTGTACTACGACGCGTTCTGCGAAGGCGCCGCAGTCGAGGCCTTGTTCGAGTGGGCCGCCTCCCGTCGTTGTCAGCGGGCTCCCGAGGTTCGGCGGCGTGGTGCAGAGCACGGGCCGGCCCGAGGCGCAGGTCGGGCAGTGGCCGCAGGACCGGATCAGAGTGACGAGGACAGGATCGCCGACCGCGTAACCGGTCACGCCGGAACCGGTCGCGGAGACGTGCCCCGATGCCTCGTGCCCATAGACCGCCGGAAGCGTCCCGCCCCATCCGCCGTCGATATAGGAGATATCCGAAAAGCAGATCGCGCAGGCATCGAGCGTCACCTCGACCTCGCCCGGTCCGGGCGCTCGAAGATGGACTTTCTCGATACGGAGCGGTTGGCCGAATTCGTGACAGACGGCGGCGCGGATCTCGGTCATGGCGTCTCCTCTCGAGGCAAGGCTGCGGTCAGGCGGCCGCCCTTTCGCGTGCGGGCACGACAAGGACTATGACGGAAGCGACCATAAGAAGGCCAGAGAGGAGGAAGGGTGCTCCGGGGAGGTAATGTGTCGCGCCCTCATGGGTGAAGGCCCAGAAGACCGACGTCATCACCATCGGCGCCAGCCCCATGGCGATGGCCGAGACCGAGGCGATGACGCCCTGGAGCTCGCCCTGCTGGTCGTCGGGCGTGGCATTGGCCATGATCCCCGACAGCGCCGGCCCAGCGATGCCCGCGACCGAGGCGATCGGGGTAAAGACGAGCGCCCAGAAGCCCGAAGAGACGAAACCGTAAAAGCCGAAGGTCACGACTTCCAGCGACATGCCGTAGGCCGCGGTGCTTCGGTCGCCCCAGATCCGGATCGCGGGGGCGACGAGGAAGCCCTGCACCACCACCATGAAACCGCCGAAGAGTGCCAGCGACAGGCCGTTCCACCAGGCATCCCAGCCGAAGCGCTCGGTGCCGAAGAAGGCCCAGATCGAGGGGTAGGACTGGAAGGCCACCGTGTAGAGGAACATGATCGCGAGCAGCCGTTTCAGCCCCGGCAGGTGGCCGATGGCACGAAACGAACCGAACGGATTGGCGCGGGAGAGGCGGAAGGGCCGGCGCTTCTCGGGCCGCAGGCTCTCTGGCAGGGCGACAAGCCCGAAGACGGCGTTGAGCGCGGCGATGGCGGCGGCGGCCCAGAAAGGCGCACGCGTTCCCCATTCCGCGGCGATCCCGCCAAGAAGCGGCCCGGCGATGAAGCCAAGCCCGAAGGCCGCGCCGATATAGCCGAAGTTCTTTGCCCTCTGGCCGGGCGCCGAGATATCGGCGACATAGGCGTTCGCTGTCGAGTAGGTCGCGGCGGCGGCGCCGGCGACGATGCGCCCGACGAGGAGCAGCCAGACCGACCCCGCGACCGCCATGATGAGGTAGTCGACTGCCATCACCACGAGGGCGATCAGCATGACCGGCCGCCGCCCGAAACGGTCGGAAAGGTTGCCGACGATCGGACCGCAGAGGAACTGCATCACGGCAAACGACGTGGCGAGCAGACCACCCCAGAGCGAGGCGGTGGAGAGGTCTGCGCCCGTCACCTCGCGCATCAACTCGGGCATGACCGGAAAGATGATGCCGATCCCGATGGAGTCGATCATCACCGTCGTCAGGATGAAGAGGAGTGCGAGACGGTTCTGCATGGAGTTCCCGGCCGGCGCGGAAATGCTGCCGGGCGCCGGAAGGCTAGCCGGGAAGTTTTCCGAAGGAAAGAGCGGGGCAGGTAAGGTGGGTTTCAACCCACCCATGCCGGGGGAGGGTGGGTTGAAACCCACCTTACGGTTCGGTCGTGCCAGCGATCTCCGACAGGCGCCGTGCAAGAGCGTCCGGTGCGGTGAAGAAGGGCGAATGGCCGGTGGCAAGCGACGTCACATGGCCGGGCGGGAAGCCGGCGGACATCGTGTGCTGGTATTCCGGCGGGATCGTGTGGTCGTCCTCGCAGATGACATAGTGCTTTTCGACCCCCGGCCAGTTGCGCAGCGGCGGCAGGACCGTCGATTGCGGCAGGATCGGCTCGGGGCAGAGCCGGGGCAGGGCGTAGGCCACGGCCTCTTCCGGGCAGTCGTGGTAAAAGGTGCCGGGCGCCATCGCGGGGTCGACCGTATAGGTCACCCCGTCGGGGGCCGCCCGCACCGCGCCCTGCAAAAGCTGACGGGGCCCCGCCTTGCGCATGTCGATCATCGACATCCCCGGCACCGGCACGTAGGCGCAAAGATAGACGAGCCGCCTCACTTTCTCGGGCGCCCGTTCTGCCGCCAGCGTGATCGGGTAGCCGGCGGCGGAATGGCCGACGAGGGTCACCGGCACGTCGATGGCGTCGAGGATTGCTTCGGCATAAAGATCGAGCGTCGCCGCGGCCGCCGGGGTCCGGTCTTCTCCGTGCGCGGGCAGGTCGATGGCCGCCGCCTCGTGCCCCAGCGCCTCAAGCGCCGGGATCACGTCGCGCCAGCACCAGGCACCGTGGCAGGAGCCGTGGACGAGAAGGAAGCGCGCCTTCTCAGACATGGCCGATCGCGGTCAGGAACTCGGTCAGGACCGCCGCGTAATCGGCGGGCTTCTCGACCGGTGGCAGATGCCCGGCGCCCCGGATCAGGTGGAAGCGGGCCCCTCGGATCAGCTCGCAGGTCTCGCGCACGAGATCGGGAGGCGTCGCGCCGTCCTCGGAGCCGGCGATGGCAAGAGTGGGCAGCGTCAAGCCGGAAGTGGGCGTGATGAAGTCTGTGCCGGAAATCGCGGCGGCGCATCCCGTATAGCCCTCGACCGGCTGGCGGGTCAGCATGTTGCGGTAGCCCTGCAACTCGGGCGTTGCGCGGAAGGATTTGGCAAACCACCGCTCCATCGTCGCGTCGCCGATCGCCTCGATCCCGCCGGCGCGGATCGCGGCGATCCGGTCGGACCACATCTGGGCCGTGCCGATCTTGGCAGCGGTATTCGACAGCACCATCGCCCGCACAAGGTCGAGCCGCTTCACCGCGAGGCCCTGCGCGATGAGCCCGCCGATCGAGAGGCCAACAAAGACGCAGTCGCGGACCTTCAATGCGTCGAGCAGTCGCTCCGCATCGCGGATCAGCGCGCCCATCGAGTAAGGCCCCGTCGGGCAAGCCGACAATCCGTGCCCGCGCTTGTCGTAGCGGATCAGACGCAGCCCCTGCGGCAGGAGCGGGATCAGCTTGTCCCACATCCGGAAATCGGTGCCGAGCGAGTTGGCGAAGACCACCGGCCGCCCGGCCGGGTCGCCGTCTTCGCGCCAGTGGAGGTGGAGGTCGCCGAGATCGAGTATGTTCATGTCCGTCCTTTCGTCCCGCGCCATCCTGCGGATTCGGACGGGGAAGGCAACTGGGCTCACGCCACCGAGGTCGCCGAAAAACGAGCCAACACGTCCTCGAGCGGCGTCGTCGCAAAGCCCGGCAGGAGCCGGTCGAGCTTCGCCCCGTCGAGACTGTGTGGCTGGTCGTAGAGGTAGCGCATCTCGGTCAACTCGCGGGCCAGTTCCCAGAACGGTGACGCCGCGCGCAACATCCACCACGGGAAGCGGCGGATCCGCATCGGCCGGCCCGTGGCCACCGTCACCGCATGGGCGAGGGCACGGGGTGAGAAGGTCAGTCCGGGAAAGGGCACATCCTCATAGGCCGCGAGACTGTCCCGTCGTTCGGCAAGGGCGACGGCGGCACGCGCCATGTCGGGAAGATAGGCCCAGGCGTGGTCGGCATCCGGGTCGCCGAAGGCAGTGATCACGCCCTTCGCCGCCTTGCCGATGACGAACCGGTCAAACAGGCCGCCGGCCGAGTCCGGGTCGATGAAATCGCCGGCGCGGAGCAGGATCGTCCGAGTGCCGGTCGCCGCCGCATCGCGGTAACGCGCCTCCATCTCGGCCCGGATGCGGCCTTTGCGGGCAACGGGACGGTGCGCCGTGTTCTCGCCCCAGGGCGCAGGCTCGGTGCCGAAGACATAGACGTTTCCAGGGATCAGAATTTGGGCGCCAGAGGATCTCGCGGCGTCAAGGACCGCCGCCGTGATCTCGGGGATTAGCCGGTCCCAGGCGTGATAGTTGGGCGGGTTCAGGCCATTGACGATGACGTCGGCGCCTTTCGCGGCCGCCGCCATGTCGGTGCCGCGACGGTATTGGTCGACCTGCCACCCCGCACGGCTGAAGGCGCGGGCAGTCTGGCCGCCGAAATGGCCGGAGGCACCGAGGATCAGGACTGTCTTGGGCATGTCAGGCTCCATTCTTCTGGGTTCGAAGGGTATATGGCCTAATCATTTTCGAAAAAGAATTGCCTGAAATCGATGATGCGATATTCATTTATGAATGAGAAACGCGCCTGACTGGACTCTTCTCCGCTCCTTCCTCGCCGTTGCCGAGGCTGGATCACTTTCGGCTGCGGCGCGTGCGACCGGGATCAGCCAGCCAACGCTCGGCCGTCACATCAAGGCGCTGGAGGCGGCACTGGGCGTCGGCGTGCTGGATCGCCGGGCGCAGGGTTTCGCTCTGACTGCGGCGGGGGCCGAGCTTCTGCCGCACGCGGTCGAAATGCGCGCTGCAGCGGCGCGGATCGACCTTGCGGCGGCTGGACGGGGCGAGGGGATGCGCGGCACCGTGCGGATCACGGCGAGCCGGATCGTCTCGCATCACCTCCTGCCGCCGATGATCGCGCGGCTCAGGACCGAAGAGCCGGGGATAGAGATCGAACTGGTGCCCTCCGACAAGGCGGAGAGCCTCCTCCTCCGCGAGGCCGATATCGCGGTCCGCATGTACCGGCCGACCGAGCTTGACGTGATCGCCGCCCATGTGGCCGACCTGCCGATGGGTCTTTATGCCGCGCGCAATTATCTCGACCGCGTCGGCCGGCCGGACTCGGTTTCGGCACTCGCGGCGATGGAGGTCGTCGGCTTCGACCGGTCCGATCTCATCGTACAGCTCATGCGCGGACTTGGGCATTGGGTTGGGCGCGAGGATTTCCCAGTCCGTTGCGACGATCAGGTCGTTTACTGGAATCTCGTCCGCGCAGGCTGCGGGATCGGCGGCATGCAGCGCGTCATCGGCGATGCGGACCCTGCGGTCGAACGGGTCGCGGAGTTCGTCACGCTGCCGGACCTGTCCGTCTGGCTCGCCGCGCCCGAAGCGTTGCGGCACACTCCGCGCATTCGCCGCACATTCGATTTCCTCAAGGCCGGTTTCGAATCCCTGCCCCGCGCTTGACCCGGCGCCGGGCTTTGGCTAGGCGGGCAGGAACGTTATTCCGCAAGCCCTGAGGAGCGAAGCCCGTGGCAAATCCGTCCATTCTCATCCTGCCCGGCGACGGGATCGGTCCCGAAGTCATGGCCGAGGTCCGCAAGATCATCGCCTGGTTTGGCGACAAGCGCGGTCTCAAGTTCAATGTCAGCGAGGACCTCGTCGGCGGCGCCGCCTACGACGCGCATGGCGTGCCGCTGACCGACGAGACGATGGCCAAGGCTCAGGCCGTGGACGCGGTCCTGCTCGGCGCCGTCGGCGGGCCGAAGTACGACAACCTCGACTTCAGCGTGAAGCCGGAGCGGGGCCTTCTGCGGCTTCGCAAGGAGATGGACCTTTTCTCAAACCTCCGCCCTGCGCAGTGCTTCGACGCGCTCGCCGATTTCTCGTCGCTGAAGAAGGACATCGTCGCTGGCCTCGACATCATGATCGTCCGCGAACTGACCTCGGGCGTCTATTTCGGCGAACCGCGCGGCATCTTCCCCGATAACGAGGGCGGCCGCGTCGGGATCAACACCCAGCGCTACACGACGGAAGAGATCCGCCGCGTCGCGCGTTCGGCCTTCGAGCTTGCCCGCCGCCGGAACAACAAGGTCTGCTCCATGGAGAAGGCCAATGTGATGGAATCCGGCATCCTCTGGCGCGAGGAGGTGCAGTGGGTGCACGACAACGAATATCCCGATGTCGAACTGTCCCACATGTATGCCGACGCGGGCGCGATGCAGCTTGTCCGCTGGCCGAAGCAGTTCGACGTGATCGTGACCGACAACCTCTTCGGCGACATTCTTTCCGATTGCGCCGCGATGCTGACCGGGTCTCTCGGAATGCTGCCCTCGGCCTCGCTCGGTGCTCCGATGGCGAACGGCCGGCCGAAGGCGCTCTACGAGCCGGTGCACGGCTCGGCCCCCGATATCGCAGGTCAGGGCAAGGCCAATCCGATCGCCTGCATCCTCTCCTTCGCGATGGCGCTCCGTTACTCCTTCGATCAGGGAGACGAGGCGACACGGCTGGAACAGGCGGTGGAAAAGGTGCTCGCCGATGGCGCCCGCACGGCAGACCTGATGGGTCCGGAAGGCGGCAAGCCGATCTCTACGTCCGAGATGGGCGACGTCATCGTCAAGGCGCTCGACGCGAGCCTCTGAGGACAAGCCGATCGGAACGGAACGGGGCGCTACGGCGCCCCTTTTCATTCATCCCGGCGCTTCCGGCGACGTATCCAATTATGTGCTGGACGGAAATCCCGGGCCGGGGTCTTGCACGTGCTTCCGCTCCGGTCCAATGGTGCGGGCGGTATTATTACGGGAGCACCGGCGATGACGAGCGCTCACAACCTTCGCGGCGCGATACTGGCGCTGGTGGCGATGGGGATCTTCGCCACACACGACGTGGTGGTGAAGGCCCTCGGTGCGCATTATTCCGCAATCCAGATCGTCTTCTTCGCCGCCCTTCTGAGTTTTCCTATCGTCTCCGTGATCCTGCTCAATGATGCGAGCGAGGCGAGCCTACGCCCGCGCCATCCCTGGTGGGTGCTACTGCGCACGGTCTGCACCGTAATCACCGGCGTTTCGGCATTCTACGCCTTCTCGAACCTGCCGCTGGCGCAGGTCTACGTGATCCTCTTTTCATCGCCGCTCCTCATCACCATCCTTGCGATCCCGATTCTGGGCGAGCGGGTGAGGGCACGGCGCTGGGCAGCGGTGATCGTCGGGTTGATCGGAGTGCTGATCGTCATGCGACCGGGACAGTCGGCGCTGTCGGTTGGGCACTTGGCGGCGCTCGTCGCGGCGGTCTGCGGTGCGACTGCCTCGGTCATCGTGCGCCGGATCGGATCCGAGGAACGCTCGGTTGTTTTGCTGCTCTTTCCGATGGTCGGGAACTTCCTCGCCATGGGACTGGCACTGCCGTTCATCTATCAGCCAATGCCGGTCGAGCATCTGGGGATGATGGGGGTGATTGCCGTCCTCGGCCTTATTGGGTCGTTTCTGGTGATCCTTGCCTATCGGGCCGGCGAGGCGGTGATCGTCGCGCCGATGCAGTATTCGCAGATCCTCTGGGCGACGGCCTATGGCTACTTTCTCTTCAATGAACGGCCCGACATGGCAACCGGGATCGGCGCGGGCGTGATCATCGCCTCCGGCCTCTACATCGTCTTCCGTGAAAGCCGGGTTGGCGCGTCCGAGCACAAGCCGGTGACGCAGACAAGGGGCCGGACCGAGACCGTCACCACGCCAAGGTCGAGCGTCCTGCAACGGGTGCTTCGCGGGCGCGGCGGCACTTCGTGACGAGGGGGCGCCCGATCCCCCTTGCCAAAGCCCGAAGGAATCGGTAACCCCGCCCGGCAAAGGTCGGAGCGTAGCGCAGCCTGGTAGCGCACCTGCTTCGGGAGCAGGGGGTCGGAGGTTCGAATCCTCTCGCTCCGACCAATTTTTCCCGATTTCTCATCCGAACCCACCAGAAGTGATCCGCCATCTTTGGAGGTCGGAAGGATGGTGGGCGTTCCTTGACTCGGCATTGATCCGCTTTGCGCACACTGCCGTCATTCGTTGAGCTTCGTTTTTGGCACGGACTGCGCATCCGGGCATCAATGTTCATGAGGGATCTAGGGGCGGTTCAGGGCAATGGCAGTGGCTATCTCCCAGATCGTAAGCAGGCTGTCGCTGCGGATGCGTGATGTGCTGAACAGCTGCCAGACGAGCACATGAATGCTGAAAGCGGCGGCCAAACCAACGACGACAACACCGGCTGCTCTGAACCAACTGAGCCTCTTTTCGTAGTTTAGAATAGAGGGTCTGACTTGCCTTATGAACAACCAAAAGAACGTTGAGCAAACCACTCCATATGAGGCGCCGGACAAGGAAGATGGGAGGAACCACTTATAGCGGCAAATGCGGGGTGTAATGCGGAGCGGCTCTCCATCACTGATGTGGATCGACTCGGCGAAATAAGAGGAAAGGAGGCCACATACGGGTGCGCCAAAAACGAAAACTCCGGGTGCTCCGATAATAATCCCCGCAATCAATGCCCATGGAAAACTTGTTGCACCAAGTTTGATTGAAAGTCGGGCGATTGGAGATGCCGCAATCGCCGCCAGCGCGATCATGAGCAATGCCAACTGTTCGTCAGCCGCGGACCTCACCGGCCCGGTCCAAAGAATGAATAAGCCGGGCGTCGTCTGTGGACCAATTACCGCGCCCAGTACGACACAGAAGAGCGAAGCGCCAAGAAGGACGCGCCAATGCCCCTTCGCCTTCTCTCCGTTTGCGGCGGCTTGTTTCAAGCTGTCCTCAATGGTCGCATTAAGCAAGAATAGTAAGCGGAATGTCTAACCAGTCAACGTTCTCCCATGACGGCTTCCGTCATAGCGGCTTTGTTCAGCGCGACTTTTGACGCGGCTGCACCGGTCTCTATTCAGATTAACACGATTTAGAGGCAACGAAAAAAAATACCCCCGCCGATGCAGGGGTATCCTTTTGCCGGTCGTTTTGCCGATTAGGCGGCTGCGACAGCGCGTTTTGTCATCACCTTCACGAGGTTCGCCCGATAGGCCGGCGTCCCGTGCAGGTCGCCGATCATGCCATCGGAGGAGATGGACAAACCATCGATCGCCGCAGCCGAGAAATTCGCCGACAACGCCTTCTCGGCATCGGACCAGCGGAACACGCCATCTTCGGACGCGCCGGTGATCGCCACACGCACGCCCGAGCCGTATTTCGCCACGAAGGCGCCCGTCAGCGCGAAGCGCGAGGCGGGCTGCTGGAACTTCGCGTAGGCGGCGCGCTCGGGGATCGGGAAGCGGACTTCGGTGATGATCTCTCCTGGCTCCAAAGCCGTCGTGAAGAGACCCTCAAAGAAGTCGTCCGCCGCGATCTTCCGCGTATTGGTGACGATGGTCGCGCCGGTGGCAAGAGCCGCCGACGGGTAGCAGGCCGAGGGGTCGTTGTTGGCGAGCGAACCGCCAATGGTGCCGCGGTTGCGCACCGCCGGATCGCCGATGCCGGCGGCGAGGGCGGCGAGGGCCGGAAACTTGGCCTTGGCCTCCTTCGCAACGGTCGCATGGGTCGTCCCCCCGCCGATGCAGAGCGCGCCGTCGTCGCCGGTGCAAACGCCCTTCATCTCGGCAATGCCCGAGAGGCTGACGAGAACGGCGGGCGACGCCAACCGCTGCTTCAGCGTCGGGATCAGCGTCTGCCCCCCGCCGAGCGCCTGCGCGTCCTCCTTGGCCAGCGCCGTTGCGGCATCGGCGACGGAGGTGGGTTTTACGAAGTCGAAGCTGTACATGATACCTGCCCCCTTAGCTGTTGATCGCCGACCAGACCCGCGACGGCGAGACCGGCATGTCGATATGGGTGACGTGCTTGTGGCCGCCGCGCTGGAGCGCGTCGATCACCGCGTTGACGACCGCGGGCGGAGAGCCGATCGCCCCGGCCTCGCCACAGCCCTTCACGCCCAACGGATTGTGCGTGCAGGGTGTCTGGCAGGAATGGTCGACCTTGTAGAACGGCACGTCGTCGGCGCGCGGCATGGCGTAGTCCATGTAGCTGCCCGACAGAAGCTGGCCGTTCTCGTCATAGGCCGCGCCTTCGAGCATCGCCTGGCCGATCCCCTGGGCAAGCCCGCCGTGGACCTGGCCCGCGACGATCATCGGGTTCAC
>JBNKFC010000351.1:0-6665 GCA_050289105.1 Paracoccaceae bacterium
TGGACCGGACGCGGGCGCCTTGCGACGCGCGATGCACAGCAAATGGCGCAATCGGCTGGTTCGGGCAGAGGCGGAGGGGCTGAAGGTCCGGTTCGGGGTGGCCGATCCCGGCGTCGTGGCGGCGCTCTTGGCCGAGGACGCCGCACAACAGTCAGCGCGCGGCTACCGGGCGCTTCCGGCGCGGTTTACCCATGCCTGGATCGCTGCCGATCCGTCGGCGGCCCTGTCCGGCGAGGTGCTGCGCCGGGGGGAAAGGATCGCGGCGATGCTCTTTCTCCTGCACCGGCCCTGGGCCACCTACCACATCGGCTGGTCGGGTCCCGAGGGGCGGCGCCTGAACGCGCACAATCTCCTTCTCTGGGAAGCTGCCCTGCGGCTTCGGAACGACGGTTACACGACGCTCGACCTCGGCGACGTGAACACCGAGGACGCGCCCGGCCTTGCCCGCTTCAAGCTCGGTTCCGGCGCGCAAGTGCGCAAGCTGGGACCGACGAGCCTCGTCCTGCCCGCCTTCACTCGGCGGCGATCTTGATTACCGGCTCCATCGCCGCGAATTCGGCGTCGGGAAGATGGCACTTGATTTGGTGCCCGTCCGCGAGGATTCGAACCGGCGGCATTTCCGTCTCGCAAAGCCCGCCCGCAACCTTCGATTTCCAGCGGCACCGGGTCTGGAACGGACAGCCCGGCGGCGGGTTCATCGCCGACGGAATGTCGCCTTCGAGGACGATCCGCTTCTTCTGGACATGGGTGTCGGCGATCGGCACGGCGGACAGCAGCGCCTCGGTATAAGGGTGGTAGGGCGGCGAGAAGACCTGGTCGGTCGTGCCAAGCTCCACCACATGTCCGAGATACATCACCATCACCCGGTCGGAGAGGTAGCGGACGATCGAAAGGTCGTGGCTGATGAAGAGAAGCGTGGTGCGGTTCTTGCGCTGGATCTCCATCAGAAGGTCAGTGACCGCGGCCTGCACCGAGACGTCGAGGGCCGAGACGGGTTCGTCCGCGACCACGATCTTGGCGCCGCCGGCGAAGGCGCGCGCGATGCCCACCCGCTGCTTCTGCCCGCCGGAGAGCTGGCGCGGCATGCGGTCGGCGAAGGCGCGGGGCAGCTTCACGAGGTCGAGCAGTTCCAGCATCCGTTTGCGGCGCTCATCGTCGGTATTCCCCTCACCGAAAATCTCCAGCGCCCGGATGATCTGCCTTCCGACGGTCATCGAGGGGTTGAGTGTGTCGAACGGGTTCTGGAACACCATCTGCACGCCCGAGACGGTCTCGGTATTACGCGATTCGATCGGCGTGGACTGGATCTCGTTGTCGTAAAGGAAGATCTGGCCGGAGGTTGCAGTCTCGAGCCCCATCAGGACCTTGGCGAAGGTGGATTTGCCGCAGCCGGACTCGCCGACGATGGCGAGCGTCTCGCCTTCATGCGCCTCGAAGCTCAGCGTCTCGTTGGCCTTCACCACCTTCGTGTCGCCGCTGCCGAATAGGGCATTGGCGCTGACCTCGTAGTACTTCCGAAGGTCTTCCATCTTCAGGACGACCTTGCCGATCGGCGTCTTCTCGACGGTCTTCGTCGCCTTCAACGGTGCGTTCCAGTCGATCTCGTCCACCCTGAGGCATCGGGTGTCATGACGGTCATTGCCCGTCACGTGCTGCATCGGGATATCGCCCTTGTCGCAGCGCCCGGCCTCGAAATAATCGCAGCGCGGACCGAAATTGCAGCCCTGCGGCCGTTCGTGCGGCAGGGGGAAGTTGCCCGGAATGGCGACGAGGGGCCGTGAATTCTTGTCCGCCCCCGGCAACGGGATCGAACGGAAGAGCGCCTGCGTATAAGGATGCTGCATCTTGTCGAAGACATCCTCGATGCTGCCCGTCTCCACCGCCTCGCCGGAATACATCACGCAGAGCCGGTTGCAGGTATCGAGGACGAGCCCAAGGTTGTGCGAGATGAAGAGCATCGACGTGCCGTATTTGTGGCCGAGATCCTTGACGAGATCGACCACGGCAGCCTCGACTGTCACGTCGAGTGCGGTCGTCGGTTCGTCGAGGATCAGAAGCGCGGGCTTCGACATCAGCGCCATGGCGATGACGATCCGCTGCTGCTGGCCGCCCGAAAGCTGGTGCGGATAGGATTTCAGGATTCGCTCGGGGTCGGGCAGGCGGACGTCGGTGACGACTTCGAGCGCGCGCTTGTAGGCCTCTTCCTTCGAGACGCCCTCATGGATCATCGGCACTTCCATGAGCTGCTGGCCGATCTTCATCGCCGGATTCAGCGAGGCCATCGGTTCCTGGTAGATCATCGCGATCTCGGAGCCGCGGATATCGCGAAGCTCCTCTTCGCTCATCGTGGTCAGATCGCGACCCTTAAACTTGATCGTGCCGCCGACAATGCGGCCGTTCTTGCCGAGGTCGCGCATGACGGCGAGGGCGACGGTGGACTTGCCGCATCCGGATTCCCCAACGAGGCCCATCGCCTCGCCGGGCTGCACCACGCAGGAAAAGTCCATCACGGCGGGGATTTCCCGTAGCCGGGTGAAGAAGCTGATCGACAGGTTCTCGATCTCGAGGATCGGTCCGTCATAGTCCCATTTGGTCATGGCTTGTCTCCCTTGCGGGTGCGCCGGGGGCGCTGCCCCCGGACCCCCGGAGTATTTCGGCCAAGAAGAAGGGCGGGCCGCATCGGCTCAGTCCTTCAGGCTTTCCTCGCGGAGACCGTCCGCAAGGAGGTTGAGGCCGAGGACGAGGCTCATCAGCGCGAGCGCCGGCACGATGGCGGGGTGCGGCGCAATGGTGAGGAGCTTGCGGCCGGCATTGATCGTGGACCCCCAGTCGGGGCTTTCGGGGGAAAGGCCGAGGCCGAAGAAGCCGAGGGTGCCGAGGAGGATCGTGGTGTAGCCGATCCTAAGGCAGAAATCGACGATGAGGGGGCCACGGGCGTTGGGCAGAATTTCCCAGAGCATGATGTACCAGGGGCGCTCGCCCCGTGTCTGTGCCGCCGAGACGTAGTCGCGCGTCTTGATGTCGAGCGTGATGCCGCGGACGATCCGGAACACCGTGGGCGAGTTCACGAAGACCACCGAGACGAAGACGATGAGGATGTTGCCGGGCACGTGGATGAGGTCGATGGCGTTCGGCAGCACCGCGACCTTGGTGCCAACCTCGCCCACGAGCGAGAGGTAGAAATAGCCGCCCACCACCGCGATCGCCGTCATCACCTTGTTGCGGAAGGCCGGCACCACGTAGAAGCGCGAATTCACCAGCACCATCAGGAAGATGATCGGGAAGAGAAAAAGCACGATCGCGAGGTATTGCGGCAGCCCGGTCTCCACGATCTCAGGCGTCACAAGGAGGTAGAAGAGGAGGATCACGGGAAAGGCGAGGATGAGGTTCGCGAGGAACGAGAGCCCGGTATCGAGCTTGCCACCGTAGTAACCCGCCGGGAGGCCGAGCGTCACGCCGACCATGAACGCGAAGAGCGTGGCGAGGGGCGCGATCTGGATCACCACGCGGCTGCCAGCCACCATCCGGCTGAACACGTCTCGCCCGAGGTGGTCGCCGCCAAGGAGATACCAAGCCGTCCCGTCAGGTTGCAGCGTTCCAGGCGCCTTGTTCTTCATCTGGCTGATCTGGCTCAGCGTGTCATGGGTCACGATCAGGTCGGCGAAGAGAGCCGAGAAGACCCAGAACATCACGATGGCGAAACCGATCATGCCGATCGTGGAATCGAAGAGCTTCCCGTAGAGCCCGAGCCGCCTTTTGTAGCGGACCGACAGCGCGAAAGTGACGGCAAGCGCGATCCAGACCGGCAGAAACTGCTTTGCCAGTCCGAGGAGGATGGCACCCCAACCAAGGTCGTCCATGTCAGCTGATCCTGATTCTTGGGTTGAGGAAAACGTAGCCCACGTCCGAGATGAGCTGCGTGGTGAGAACCACGACGACAGCGACGACCGAGCAGCCGAGCAGGAGCTGGATGTCGTTGTTCCCCGCCGCCTGCACAAGCGTCCAGCCGAACCCCTTGTAGTTGAAGAGGGTCTCGACGATGACGACGCCGTTTAGGAGCCAGGGGAACTGGAGCATGATCACGGTGAAGGGCGCGATGAGCGCGTTTCGGAGCGCGTGTTTGATCACGACGTTGCCGAACGAGACGCCCTTCAGCCGCGCGGTGCGGATATATTGAGCGGTCATCACCTCGGTCATCGAAGCGCGGGTCATCCGGGCGATATAGCCGATGCCGTAGAGCGCGATGGTCAGGACCGGCAGGAAAAAGTTCTCGAAGGTGATGCTGTCCATCGCCGAGGTCGCCGTGCCCTTGAACACCTTCCAGCCCATCGAGGTCGCGAACACCGCGATGAGGATGACGCCGGAGACATATTCCGGAGTGGCGGTCGAGGCGATGGAGAAGGTCGAGAGCGAGCGGTCGAGCTTTGAACCCTCGCGCATCCCCGCCAGAATTCCGATGACGAGCGCGAACGGGACCATCAGCATCATGACCCAGAACATGAGAATGCCAGTCAGGCCGAGCCGGGTGCCGATGATAGTCCCGACGTCATCCTTGAAGACTGACGAAAATCCCCAGTTGCCCTCGAGTACGCCGCAAAATTTGGGCGCGGTTGCGGGATCCTGACCGCGCGCGATGCAGCGACCCAGCGTCACGCCGTTCTCTTCATGCGTCCAGCCCGGCATGACACCCAGCCATTCGCCGTAGCGGACGAGGAGCGGGCTGCCATGCCCGTTCTTGTCGAGCCAGCTCTGGACCTCCTCGTCGGTGATCCGGCTGCCGGCCTCGGATTTCGCCAGCTTTTCGAGGTTCGGCGGCAGGTTTGTCAGGAAGAAGACGACGAAGGTCAGGCAAAGCGCCGTGAGCAACATCGTCAAAAGTCGCCGGAGAAGGAATTTGAGCATGGTCTACCTTGTCCTTCCTCCCGCATCAGCGGGGGCAGGGGGAACGGGGTGCCAGGATGGACCGGACGAGGGGCGCGGCGGATATAACCGTCCGCCGCGCCCCAGGATTTGGATCAGGCGTCAATCCACCACTTGTAGTGGTGATGCTCGAACGTCGGGTGCATCGATGCGCCCTTCACGTTGTCCTTGAAGTGGCGATAGACGTTCCGCCAGTAGGGCTGGATCAGGACGCCTTCGTCCTGCATGATCTTCTCGATCTTGGCCATCACCTCGCGACGCTTGTCGGCATCGGCGATCGACATCGCTTCGGCCAGCAGGGCATCGAACTCGGCGTTGTTGAACGCAGTCTCGTTCCACGCCACGCCGCCCTTGTAGGCCAGCGCGAGAACCTGCACGCCCAGCGGCCGCATGTTCCATTCGGTCGACGAGAACGGGTACTTCGTCCAGTCGTTCCAGAAGGTCGAGCCGGGCAGGATCGTCCGCTTGATGTTGATGCCCGCGTCGCGGATCTGCGCCGCAACCGCGTCGCAGGACGCCGCCTGCCAGGCGTCGTCGATCGAGATCAGTTCGAACTCGGTATCACCGTGTCCGGCCGCGTCGATCATCTCCTTGGCTTTGGCCGGATCGACGACCAGCGGCGGGAGCTGTGCGTATTCCGGGTGAATCGGGCAGACGTGGTGGTTTTCGGCCGGCGCGCCGAGACCGGCATAGCCGAGCTCCAGCACCACCGCATTGTCCACGGCCATCTGCAGCGCCCGGCGGACGTTGACGTCCTTGTAAAGGTCGGCGCCCTGGTTGAAGCGGACCGCCAGCGTGGCCGAGGTGACCGCTTCCGACTTGGTCCAGCCGAGACCGTCGAAGATCTCGACGAAGTCGCCATCCGTGCGGTGCAGCATGTCGATTTCGTCGGCTTCAGCCGCCGCCACGAAGGAGGAGGGATCCGTGCCGAGGTCGATATACTCGATGCGGTCGAGATAGGGACCACCATAGACTTCGGTGCCCCACCAGGTGTGATCCGCGTTGCGGACCAAAACCTGCTTTACGCCGACTTCGTTGGATTCCGGCAGGTACGGGCCGGTGCCGATCGGGTTGGCCGAGGGATCGCCGTTGTCGTAGGACGAGTGCACGACCGCCGCCGGGTAGTCCGCCACGCCGACAATGATCGTGATGTCGGGCGCGGGGAGGGTCAGCTTGACGGTGTAGTCATCGACCTGAGTGATCGCGCCGTCGCGCGCCTGCTTTGTGGTTTCGTCGACAAGCCCGCCCATCCGCGCGGCCATCGAGTTGCCCTCGACGTTGGCGTCGCACCAGCGGGTGATGTTGTTCACCACGTCGGCCGCGGTGAAGTCGTCGCCGTTGTTCCACTTGACGCCCTGACGGACCTTCAGCGTGTACTCGGTGGCGTCGTCGTTGACTTCCCAGCTTTCCAGCAACATCCCGCGGATGGTGCCGTCGCCGTTGTATTCAACGAGGTAGTCGAGCCAGCCGCGGGCAAAGTTGGCGAGTTCCGACCAGTCCCAGGTGCGCGGGTCTTTCTGCGCCTTGGTCTCGAGCTGGCAGCGGATCGTCCCGCCGGGCTTGCCCATTTCCTGGGCGTAGACGGGCGCCTTCAGGCCGAGAAGGCCGTAGGCGGCGGCCGAGCTGACCCCGAGCGCCGAGGCGCGGGTCAGGAATTCGCGGCGGCTGAGGGTGCCCGCGCGAACTTCGTCGGCGTAATCAATGGCGGCCGGATGGATATCCGGCGCGAAGTGCTTGGTCATACG
>JBNKFC010000352.1:0-3301 GCA_050289105.1 Paracoccaceae bacterium
ACTGCTTGGCCTCATCCATATTGCGCGCGCCTGCGATGATCGACATGGAGCCGATCTCGTAGCCGGTGCCCTCGCAAGGGGCGACCGTGACGATCGGAAAGCCGGCAACCGTCTGCGCCACCGCGTCATGCATGAAGACGATGCCCACCGTGGTCTCGCCCTGACCGGCCGCCTTGATCGGGGCGGAACCGGACTTGGTGTACTGGTTCACGTTGGCATGCAGCCGCTTCATGTAGTCGAAGCCGCCGTCCTCGCCAAAGAGCTGCACCATCGTCGCAAGCGTCGTGTAGGCCGTGCCCGACGAGTTCGGGTTGGCGATCTGGACCTGACCCTTGAATTCGGGCTTGGTCAGATCCTCCCAGCATTTCGGTTCGGGCAGGCCGTTCGCCGCGAGAAGCTCCGAGTTGTAGCCAAAGCCGAGCGCGCCGGAATAGATGCCGATCGTGCGGTCGCCCGCGCTGGTGGCCTGAGCGATGGCCCAAGGATGCAATTCGCCGCGCATCGGCGAGACATAGGGTTCGGTCAGGCTCTCCTCGGCCGCCTGAAGATGCGGATCGCCGGTGCCGCCCCACCAGATGTCGCCCTTCGGATTGGATGCCTCCGCCTTGATCTGGGCAAAGGTCTCGCCCGAGGACTTTCGCGTCATGTCGACATCGATCCCCGTCGCGTCCTCGAAGCTTCGGGCCATGATCTGGCACCACTCCTCCTGAGCGGCGCAGTACAAATTCAGCTTTCCGGCCGCTTCGGCCGCTCCTGCGCTCGAAAGTGCAAGCAACGACGCTCCGACTAGACAGTTCCGCATGGCATCCTCCCATTGTAAATGTTTTGTAACAGTTTTTTGACAGGCTATGCGCGCTCGACAAACGGAGCAAGACCAATGTTCCCCTGAAGGGATTCGCAATGGCGGCGGGAACGCCGAGGGTTCTCGCTGCCGTTCCGGGCGGCCCCGAATTGCCGGTTCAGAGATGCGGGACGCGTCCCCTCCGTCGGGCCGATGCGCTGGCGCGAGGGAACGGGCCCGCGAAGGCCACGAGATACGCGAGGATCGGAATACCGGCGACCTGAATCACCCGTCTTCGGGGTGATCGTGGCGATCAGCTGCGGCTTGGCCGCTGCCGATCGATTACGCCTTTGTCACCAGGTCCTCGGTGGCCAAAAATTGCCCTGCCGCATGCGCGCGAATGTTGCACGCCCAATGGCGGACCATCCGGTTCAGGTTGTCGTCGGTCCTGCCACCGACATGAGGGGTCAGAACCACGTTCGGCATCGTCAGGAGCGGGTGGTCAGGCGGCAGCGGCTCGGTCTCGAATACATCGAGACCCGCACCGCCGAGCCGCCCCGAGGCCAGCGCCGCAACCATCGCGGCCTCATCCACCAGAGGCCCGCGCGCTGTATTGACCAGGATCGCCCCACCCCGCATTGCCGCAAGTTCCCGGGCACCGATCATGTGCCGGTTGTCACGAGAGAGCGGCAGATGCAGCGAGAGAAGATCGACCGAGGCGATCAACTCATCCAAAGGCTGCCAGCCGGGACGGCCGGCGAGAGGGCCGGAGGGCCGGAAGTAGGCAACCTCGGCGCCGAACCCGTCCAGCCGCCGCGCCACGGCCTGGCCAATCGCCCCGAACCCGACGAGGCCCACGCGCAGTTCCGACAAGTCCCGCGCGCCACCCCAGATGGCATCCATCTTCCACTGGCCCGCGCGCATCCTTGCGTCTGCCGCCGGAATGCGGCGCAGGACCGACAGCATCAAACCGATCGTCAGATCGGCGACAGATGGTGCATTCCGTCCCGGCGACCGGGCGATGGTGATCCCCCGCGCCAGCGCCTCGGCGACGGGAACATTGTCGACGCCCGTTCCCCATTGGTGGATCATGACGAGATCGGCAGCGCGGTCGAGCAGAGCGGCCGGCATCCTGCTGCCCCGCACGACCGCGTAACGCGCCTTGTCGAGAACCGCCGCGAAGCCCTCGGCATCGAGGCTCGGCGCAAACCGCAGGTCCAGATCCGGTCCGGCGGCCGCCCGGACCGCCTCGGCCAACGGGCCATCCACCGTTTCGAGAACTGCGACCGGGATCGTCATGCGCGGCCCTTGATGAGCTCCGCCATCATGGCGCGCTCGTCCGCGGTCAGATCGGTCAGCGGCGAGCGGACCGGGCCGGTCTCGAACCCGCGCAGCGCCACGCCAGCCTTGATCGCCGATACGGCGTAGCCGGTCTTGCGATCGCGTATCTTCGCGAAGGGGTAGTAGAAGTCGCGCAGCATGTCTTCGCAGGTCTTGTCGTCGCCCCTGGAGAACGCCGCGTGGAAGGCGAGCGCGGTTTCCGGCACGAAATTGAAGACCGCCGATGAATAGGTGTCGACCCCCGCGCCCCGATAGGCCTGCGCGAAAAGCTCGTGCGTCGGCATCCCGCCGATATACGCCAGCCGGTCGCCATTCTGGATCGTGATGCGCCGCACCGTGTCGATGTCGCCGGTTCCGTCCTTGAAGCCGATCAGGTTAGGGCATTCGTCTGCCAGCCGTGCCAGCGTCTCCGCCGACACCCTGCTCTGACCGCGATTATAGACGATGACGCCCATCTTCGTGGCATTGCAGACGGCGCGGATATGGGCCTCGATCCCGTCCTGGGGCGCTGTGACGAGGTAGTGCGGCAGAAGAAGGATACCGTCGCCACCAGCTTCCTCGATCCCCCTTGCCATCTCGCAAGCGAGCTTGGTGCCGTAGCCGCAGCCCGCCATGATCGGCGCCGTCGGCTGAGCGCGTTTCGCCGTCCGAACGACCTCGACCACCTCGGCCGGCGTCAGCGAGAACAACTCGCCCGTGCCCCCGGCCACGATCAACCCGGCGATGGGATGCGGCGACAACCATTCGAGATGTGCGGCGAAGGCCTTGCTGTTGAATTCATCATTCCCGTCGAAGGGGGTGACCGGAAACGAAAGAAGCCCGGAACGGATGACGTCGCGAAGATCATTGGGCGAAAGCATGTGTGTCCTCATCGGAAGTGGGTGGCGCGGCCGAAACCGCGCCCGGGAAAGCAGTCAGCGCAAATCCTGTGGCAGGAGTGCGTTTGGGATGTTCTGGTAGCAGACGGGTCTGAGGAAGCGTCGGATGGAGAGGGTTCCGACGGAGGTTGCGCCGAAGTTGGTGGAGGCGGGGTAGGGACCGCCGTGGACCATGGCGTCGCAGACCTCGACCCCGGTCGGGAAGCCGTTCGCGAGCACCCGGCCGGCCTTGCGTTCGAGAACCGGCATCAGCCTTTGGCCGAGCGCGGTGTCGCCCGCGTCGAGGTGGAGCGTGCAGGTG